>NZ_JBBNGE010000004.1:0-116012 GCF_040095255.1 Segatella sinensis
CCAAAAACTGGGTGACAGAACGAACCAAAACACTCAAACAAGTGAGTTAATATTGGAACATAGAACTGGACACCCTATAAGATAATATAACTCAAGTTTCGCTCCACACGCCCTGAACCAACGGTCACCGGCGAAGGGAAAGGTAAAGGGCAGAAGCTCCTAGCCCGTACTTAAACCATATGCGAAACTTCTGTAATATAATATAATATAAGAATAATGAAGTATATAATTTTTGATTTTGATGGAACCATCGGAGATTCGCAGAGCTTGATAGTGAAGACCTTGCAGGATACGATGCGTGCAAGAAAACTGGAGGTGAAATCGGAGGAGGCTTGTGCCAAGACCATCGGTTTAAGACTGGATGAGGCTTTCGTCTCGCTCTTCGGAATGAGCGATGAGGAGGGAATGGAATGTGCGGCAACCTATCGCGAGATTTTCCTGGATAACAAGAAGACAATGAGCGTGCAGCCCTTCCCTCACGTAATAGAAACCCTGAGAGCGTTGCACCGTCAGGGCTATGTTCTGGGTATGGCCAGCAGTCGAAACCATTGCTCGCTGGATGGATACGTGAAGCAGATGCAGCTGGAAGATATTTTCTCTTCTATCGTGGCAGGCGATGATGTGGAGCATGCGAAGCCGGCACCCGATATGGTCTTCAAGGCATTGAAGGAGATGAAGAGAACGGCAGATGAAACCCTTGTAGTGGGCGATATGACCTTCGATGTAGATATGGCGCATCATGCCGGCTGCAAGGCCTGTGCCGTGACTTATGGCAACGGAACCCGCCAACAGCTCGCCTCTGCCGAATGGATCATCGATGATTTCGCAGAACTTCTGGAAATCGTAAAAGAATAAACTGAACTCTGAATAAAAAGATAATTTTATCCTTGCTGGAATAAAAAAGCGGATAAAGTTATCTTTTTATTCATTTTTTTATAGTAACTTTGCATCCGCAATTGGTTCGCTGCCACCTTCTGCCGCCTCAGGCAGGATGAGTGCGTAGTGATTAAAAGGGAATCGGGTGAGAAGCCCGGACAGTCCCGCTGCTGTAAGCGTCTTATTGCGGCAAGCTCCATGGTCACTGACATTTTTTCGGGAAGACCGCTTGCCATGAGTTTTGCATCTTTTTATGTTTACATAGAGTGAGATGCGGGGAGGACGCAAGTCAGAAGACCTGCCGTTGCCATCGGAAACAATATGATGAAAGAGTGTCTTTAGGATAAGAGATTCCGATGATTCTATCCAACCCCGTGGGATGGGTTCGTGATGGAGACACAGATAATAATATAAAAAATAGAATGAATGAAGGCATTGAGGATATTTTGTCTCGGTGGCTTGCTACTGTTGTATGCACAAGTGGGTATGGGGCAAGATACCATTCGTACCGAGCACTTGCAGGAAGTAAAAGTGAATGCTCGGCAGTACCGGATACTTACGAGCACGTCGCCTCTCCAGCTTTTGGACAAGGGGGATATGTTAAGGCTTGGCGTTACGGACATGGCCGACGCTTTGCACCGCATGCCAGGCATCAACCTGCGCGACTATGGTGGGGCAGGAGGAATGAAGACGGTAGCTGTGCGTGGATTCGGAGCGGGACATACGGGAGTGAGTTACGATGGTGTGCTGCTCAGCGAATGTCAGGGCGGCGAAATAGATGTGTCCCGTTATTCGCTCGACCAAGTGCAGACATTGCGACTCACCATTGGTGACAACGACGACATTTTCATTTCGGCCCGGCAAGCCTCGGTGGCAGCTTTACTTGCCATCGAGACCATGAGCGAGATTCCCATCGACCAGCAGCCTCACCTCTCTACTCAGTTGCAGGTGGGGTCCTTCGGATATGTCTCGCCTTATCTGCGCTATGTGCAGAGATTGTCTGATAGGTTCACCCTCCAGGCGATGGGTGAGTACACCTATGCCGAAAACAACTATCCTTTCATCTTGCACAATGGTAAATATACTACCCATGAGCGAAGAACCAACAGCCGGATGAACTCGGGGCATGGCGAACTGAATATGCACTGGATGATGGGCAGACGATCCGATGGCATGAGCCGGAGCCAATTGTGGGCAAAGCTTTACTATTATGACAACGACCGACAGTTGCCAGGCATCGTGAGATTTTATACCGATGTAACAGCCGAACAGTTGCACGACCGCAACGCCTTTGCTCAGGCGAGATGGCAAGCCAGAAGTCTTGATGACCGTTGGATGCTGAAGGTGCAAGCCAAGATGAACTGGGCGAGTTCTGCCTATCAGGACACGCTCGTGGCAAATCGGCGCAATGATGCTACCTACTGGCAGAGGGAATATTATACTTCGGCAGCACTGATGTGGATGCCGGATGATGGCTGGGCGGTGGATTACTCTGCCGACTGGATGATGAACTCGCTCAACAGCACCCTCGCCACCGACCTGCGACCTTATCGACATGGCATCCTGCAGTCGCTCTCCGTTCGATATGCGAAGGGAAGATGGGTGGCTCTTGCCAGGATGCTGGCTTCGGTTTACCTCAACAGCGTGGGGCGCAAGATAGAGACTCAGCCAGGCAGCGCCAATCCTGCCAAGGCAGGACAGGCAGCCAAGGATGCACGCCGGCTTTCGCCATCGCTTTCGCTTTCCTATCGGCTCCTGGGGAATGGTACAGCCAGCGATGAACTTTATCTCAGGGCTTCGTACAAGGACATCTTCCGGGTTCCTACTTTCAACGAGAACTATTTCTTCCATTATGGAAGTTCTGATCTGAAGCCTGAGAAAACCCGACAGTTGAATATCGGGCTTACGTGGAAAAAAACTTCTTCAGGAGATGGGGGGAATGGCGAATCCCTACGTTATAAGGGATGGAATATTCAAGCAACGCTGGACGGCTATTGCAATCGGGTGACCGACAAGATTGTGGGCGTTCCTTACAATATGTTCGTTTGGCGTACTGTGAACTTGGCACGGGTTGATGTAGTTGGCGTGGATGCCTCTTTGCGTGGTTTCTGGCAGATGGCTCCGGGGCAGCAACTCTCGCTGCAAGGGTCGTATAGCTACCAGCACGTGGTGAACCATACCGACCGCTCGTCCAGATATTATGGCAATCAAGTAGCCTACATCCCTCTGCACTCGGGCAGTATTGCCTTGGGGTGGGAGAATCCCTGGGTGAATGTCTCGCTCCATGGACAGGGAATGAGCAAGCGATGGGCCAACAACGAGCACTATGACGGCACCGAAGTGGATGGTTACTGGGACATGGGGCTGACGCTCTATCGTCAGCTGGACGGACTGAGTCTTTTGGGGAAATCCCTGAGAGGTGTGAAGGTCAGGATGGATGTGAAGAACCTGCTGTCGGAGCAGTATGAACTCGTAGGGCATTATCCGATGCCTCGCTGCAGCTGGATGTTAAGCATCGGGTATAACTTCTAGATAGTAACAAATTAGATTCAAATATAAACAGAAAAAAGAAAATGAAAAAGTATTTATTAGGTTTGGCGGTGCTCTTGATGGGTACTGCAGTGATGACATCATGTAGCGACGACAACGATGGTCCTGAGACTTATCTCCAGGTGTATAGTACGGGCGCTTATGTTGTGAATTCAGGTAACATGTATAGCAATATTGAGAGCTCTCTCACCGCTATCGACTATGCTTCAAGCACAGCCACACAGAACGTATTCAAGACTGCTAACGGTCGTTCGCTCGGTAATACTGCCAATGACGGCATCGTATATGGCAACAAGATTTATCTCGCCGTAGATCAGAGCAACACCATCGAGGTAATCGACAAGAAAACCAAGCAGAGCATCAAGCAAATCAAGACCACAGACCTGCTGGGCAATGCCGAGGGTGCTGAGCCTCGCCATATCATCGCAGATGGTGGCAAGGTATATTTCACCACATTCGGTGGCTATGTAGCAGCCGTGGACACCACAAGCTTTGCTCTTCAGAAGAAGTGGCAGGTGGGCAGCTATCCTGAGGGCTTGGTCATCGCCCATGGCAATATCTATGTAGCCAACAGCAACTATGGTAAGGGCGGCGGCAATATCTCTTGCATCAATCTTGCCAACGACAATGTAGAGACTAAGAATATCGAGGGCGTGAACAATCCTACCAGCATCTATTATGCATCTAATGTTTTGTATGTTCTCGACAACCAGTATTATGATGCTTCTTATAATGCTTATGGCGAGAATGCCCTACGTGCAGTGAGTTTCGCCGAGGGCAAGTCACAGAAGGTGGCAGATGGCAACTATGCTGCATGCGTAACCCCTGGTGCTACAACAACAGCACGTACGAGTGTGAAGGAGGTTCGTCCTTATTTCTTTGTGCTCAATGCACCTTTTGGCGGCACTCCTAGCGTGAGTGTGCTCGCAGCAGGAAGTACGCAAGCACAGACGATGACACTCTCAGAGATGCCTGTGAGCCCATGCGGTATCTTCGCCGACCCATTGAACGGTCATATCTTCGTGCTCTCTTATAGATTGGGCGATAATGGCTATGCCGACTATAATGGTAACGGCTATGTAGTGGAGTATGACAGCACTGGTCAGAAGCTGCATGAGTATGAGACTGGTGTAGGTTCTTGCGCTATGTTCTTTGACTCTGCCTACAAGACAGCATACGCAGAATAAGATGTCGCGAGACAGATGATTATATAACTCATCCAATCCATGGGGAAGTGTCGTTTCGGCGCTTCCCTTGTTTTGTGTGTCATCAGTGCTTGCTGATGACAGTGGTTTGATAACCCAGCAGATAACGATAAATGTTCCTAAGGCAGGAACGCTGAGTAGTTTGGGATAATTGTACTCTTTGAAACAAAAAAAAGAGGGTGCGTCTTGTACTTATGACACACCCTCTCTTTTGTTTTTATTGTTTCCGAAACGATTATTCTTATCGTTTCCAAGTCCTTCTTTATCTTTTTCGAATCTTTATTCCTCCATCAACTTGCGATAGCGACCCTTCTTGATCTCTGTATCGCCCAGGCGGCGGGCCTTGTTGATTTCATACTCAGAATAGCTGCCCTCGAAGAAAAAGACCTCACCATTGCCCTCGAAGGCAAGGATATGGGTACAGATACGGTCGAGGAACCAGCGGTCGTGGCTGATAACCACTGCACAGCCGGCAAATGCTTCCAAACCTTCCTCCAAGGCACGCAGCGTGTTCACGTCGATATCGTTGGTAGGCTCATCGAGAAGCAATACATTACCCTCCTGCTTCAATGCCAAGGCCAACTGCAGACGGTTGCGCTCACCACCCGAGAGAACACTGCAGAGCTTGCTCTGGTCGGTGCCCGAGAAATTGAAACGGCTGATGTAAGCACGTGCATTCACATCTCTGCCCCCCAGACGCAAGGTCTCGTTGCCCTGAGAAATCACCTCGTAAACTGTCTTCTGAGGGTCGATGTCCTTGTGCTGCTGGTCAACATAAGCCAGCTTCACGGTCTCACCCACCTCGAATGTACCGCCATCTGCCTGATCCAAGCCCATGATGAGGCGGAAGAGGGTAGTCTTGCCGGCTCCGTTAGGACCAATCACACCTACGATGCCGTTAGGAGGAAGCATGAAGTTGAGGTCGTTGAAGAGAACCTTCTCGCCGAATGCCTTCTTTACATGCTGAGCCTCAATCACCTTGTTGCCCAGACGAGGACCGTTAGGGATGAAGATTTCCAGCTTCTCCTCGCGCTCCTTCTGCTCCTGGTTGAGCATCTGCTCGTAAGAGTTCAGACGAGCCTTACCCTTAGCCTGACGGGCCTTAGGTGCCATGCGAACCCATTCCAACTCGCGCTCCAATGTCTTGCGGCGCTTAGAGGCAGTCTTCTCCTCCTGAATCATTCGCTTGGTCTTCTGGTCGAGCCAAGAAGAGTAGTTGCCCTTCCATGGAATACCCTCGCCACGGTCCAACTCCAGAATCCACTCGCTCACGTCGTCGAGGAAGTAGCGGTCGTGGGTTACGGCGATGACGGTACCCTCATACTGCTGCAGGTGCTGCTCCAGCCAGTCGATGCTCTCAGCATCCAGGTGGTTGGTAGGCTCATCGAGCAGGAGTACATCCGGCTTCTGCAGGAGCAGGCGGCAGAGAGCCACACGGCGGCGCTCACCACCCGAGAGATTGGTAACAGGCCAATCACCAGGAGGACAATGCAGGGCAGCCATCGCACGCTCCAGCTTGGAGTCGATGTTCCAGGCATCGGTAGCATCAATGATATCCTGCACCTCAGCCTGGCGCTGCATCAGCTTGTCCATCTTATCAGGGTCTCCGTAATATTCTTCGAGACCGAACTTATTGTTGATGTCCTCATATTCTGCGAGTGCATCATAGATTTTCTGCACACCCTCCATCACGTTTTCCTTCACGGTCTTGTTCTCGTCAAGCGGAGGATCCTGAGGCAAGTAGCCCACAGAGTAGCCTGGGCTCCAAACCACCTCACCCTGGGTAGGTTGCTCAAGCCCTGCGATGATTTTCATCAACGTAGATTTACCGGCACCGTTCAAACCGATGATACCGATTTTTGCTCCGTAGAAGAACGATAGGTAGATGTTCTTCAGAATCTGCTTCTGGTTTTGTGGGATAATCTTGGATACACCCACCATTGAGAAGATGATCTTCTTGTCGTCAACTGTTGCCATATATATTATTAAATAATGTGTATTTGTGAATAAATAGAGTAAATTGCCGAAATTGGCACTAACAGTTGCAAAGATACATTATTTTTTTGAAATTCTTGCCTTTCTTTCCAAGAAAAGTTGTATATTTGCAATTAAATGATTTTTTTGTTGATTAATTAAAGAAAGGACAATAATATGGATGCAACTTATATTGACTTGACCATTCGCCTTTCTCTTGCCCTGCTTTTGGGAGGTGCGATAGGCATTGAGCGAGAATACCGTGCCAAGGAGGCTGGTTTCCGCACCCACTTCCTGGTGGCATTGGGAAGTGCGCTTTTCTGTGTGGTTTCGCAGTATGGATTTGGAGTGGATCTGAAAGATTCCTCGCGTGTGGCGGCGCAGGTGGTTTCGGGCATCGGATTCCTGGGCGCCGGTACCATCATTTTCCAGAAGAATGTGGTGCGTGGTCTTACTACGGCGGCTGGCTTGTGGGTGACGGCGGCCATCGGATTGGCGTGCGGTACGGGAATGTATGTTGCGGCGGCTCTTACCACGGTGATGGTGCTGCTGGGACTGGAGGTGCTGAACTATTGGATTCCGCCATTGGGAACCACTACCGTTGAGCTGAATTTCTCTGCCCCGTCTCGTGAGAGCGTGAAGAAATTCATCAGTCAAATCAAGCAGAAGGGAATGGAGGTGCATTCCTACGAACTGAAAGAGCGCCGGTTATCCAAGGAGGAATTCCTGGAGGCGAATATCGAAGTGAAGGCGAAGAAGGATTTCCATACCCTGGAGATTCTTGACCTGATGAACGATTTCTCGGATGTCACGATTTCTGCGATAAAATAGAAATCCTACGATAAGTATCTATGATAAAATATAAAGAAAAAAGGAGTTAAGACCATCATCTTAACTCCTTTTTTCTTTATATACTGTAAAATCTTATCGTCTTTATTATGCTTGGAAGATCCTCGCCAGATAGTCGTAGTGTTCGCCTTCTGCCACGAGTTCACTATGTAGGCAGCAGGTTTCGGCGATGGATTTCAGTAATGGGAAATCCACGTAGAGCCAGTCGAAGCGGTCTCCCTTTACATCCTTGTAGATCATCTGATAATCTACTTCTCCGTAATAGGCTCCATTCAGATTGATGTCGAAACTTCCATCCTCATTCTCATAGATGTATTTCAGGTCGGAGGAATCGATGAGAATCTGACCGCCCGGATTCAGCAACGCCTTCAAGCGCTGGAAGAGGTCAGGGAGATGCTCTATCTTTCCGGCAATTCCCGTTCCGTTCATCAGAAGGAGAATCGTATCGAAACCGCCTTCAAACTGCTCCTGATTTTCTCCGGAATGATTCTCCTGAATCTCTCCGGAATGATTTCCACTGCTCAGATGTGGGTCGAAGAGATTGATGCATTCCGCATCCTTCACTCCTCTCAACTTCATTGCTTCGCAACTCAAGGGCGAAATATCTATCGCCTTCACCGTAAAGCCCTTCTCTTGCAGGGCGAGCGTATGGCAACCGCTGCCGGCTCCAATATCCAGCACCCGTCCCTTGGCTAGCTGCAAGGCCTTCTGTTCCAGCACCGGCATTTCCCGGGTGCTTCTGAACAGATGTTTCACTGGCATTTCGTCTTCCTCGAACATCGAAGAGAGCACTCTCAGTCGGGCCGCCTTCCCCTGCTTTTGGAAGTCGAGAATGGCTGCGCCCATCGGGTCTTTATCTGCTGATAATATTTCTGTATTCATTCTTCTTTTTTTCTATCTGTTTTATCTCAAGCTTATTCCTATTTTACTCAAGTTCCGCAAGTAAACTCCATACGCCCTGAAAGGGCAGAAGCTGCTAGCCCAGGGCAACGCCCTGGGTTTTTATGGACGCAAACCTGTCGCCCTGTAAGGGCAAAAGCTTTCAAGTACCAGGCAATTTACAAAGCTTTTGTCCTTACAGGGCGCATTGTAGGTTGCCGTTATACCCAGGGCGATGCCCTGGACTAGGAGCTTTTGGGCCTTCAGCCCGTTCTTGAACCCCATGCGAAAGTTAACTCCTTTACTCCTTAAATATGTTCCTCCTTATAGAACTTAACTCCTTAAATATGTCCTTCCTTATAGAATTTCAACATATTGATGTTGAGGATGGCGAGGTATTTGGCCTGGAGCTCGTTCTGCTTCGCTTTGAGCAGGTTATCCTTTCCTGTTCTTAGCTCAACGATATTCTTCAATCCCAGCTTAAACTGCTCGCTCAGCAGATTGTAACTGGTCTGGGCACTCTCGCTGCTAACCTTTGCCGCCTTAAACTGGCTCTGGTTGGTGGTAGCCTGCAACCAGTAGTTCTCAATGGTAGAGTAGAGCTGGGTCTGCTGGTTCTTCAGGTCGAGCTGGATGCTTTCGCGCTGAATCAAAGCCTTGTTCACCTGAGTCTTGGTGGTTCGGTTTTCAAAGAGAGGGATGCTCACTCCTACGCCGCCTCCAACGCTGAAGTTGGTCTTCAACTGCTTGGCAAGACCATTGCTGTTCATGGAAGTATTGCTGGTAGAGATACCTCCGTTGGCGCTGATGGTAGGCAGCTTGCCCGCCTTTGCAATCTTGATGTTCAAGTCGTTCTGAGCCAACTGATTCTTGATGGTCTTGAACTCCGGACGGTTGTCGAGAGCCGCAGCATAGACTCCGTTCATTGCCGGAACAGCCACGAGAGCCATCTCATCGGTGGTATTCGGAATCTCGATGTCAAAAGCTTCATCGCTTGTAATCTGAAGCAGTTCCTTCAACTGTCGCTTATAGTTCTTCACATTGCTTTCAGCCTGTACGATGTTGAATTCATCCTGAGCCCGCTGAGCGGTGAGCTGTGCCAGGTCAGCCTGACTCATCTTACCTATCTTCACCATCTCCTTGCCACGTTCTTCGTTCTGCTGGCTCGAGAGATAGCTCTCCTTGTTCACCTGGATAGCCTCTGTAGAGTAGAGAATCTGCACGTAGAGCTGCGCAATCTGTTCCTGCAGCTTGATGGCCTGGGTAGCCGAATCGAGCTGTGCAGCCTCGGCAGAGAGTTGGTTCAGCTTTACCTGATTATGGTTCTTGTTTCCATTCCAGATGGTATAGTTACCCATCACGGAGTAGTTTCCGTTGTAATACACCTTGTCGATGCTGGCTCTTGAGAAACCATCACCGCTGATACCGCTAGCCACCCAAGGAGTATAGTTCACGCTTTGGTTGGTGCTGGCGCTGAGCGACGGAAGCAGAGCAGCTTTCGACTGCAGATAATCTTCTTGGGCGCTTGCCTTGGTGAGTTGCGTCTTCTGAAGAGCGATGTTGTTGGCAAGCGCATAGTCGATACAGTCTTTCAGCGACCATTGTTTTGCCTGCGTAGCCAATGGTGCCGCCACAAGAAGCAGCGCAGCCATTGCGTTTTTTACTTTTCCGTTCATAATCTTCTTCTATTTTCTTTTTATCCCGTTTTATTTATTTCAGAAAGATATTAATCTGATTGCATTTAGACGGAAAAGTTTAGCATAAAGTTTCAATTTTAACAATCCTTGTGATTTTTGTAAAAAAATGGAAAGGGAGGGGGCAAAGCATTTTCATACGGGTATTACCTCAATTGTTTAGTCGATTTTACAGAAATATGATTATTTTGTAAAATCGACTAAACAATATGCATGATTTGGCATAAAAAAGTAGCTCGTGGATTTCACGGTTGTAATTCTCTTAATTGATAATAAAGTCCGTGAGCAAAAGAATGCCCACGGACTTTATTTTCTTAGATGAATGGTATCATATAGAAAGGTATCAACAATGTGTTTCCATCTTTTTGTAAATCCTTATTGTAGATCAAATAGCGTTGCGCTACAACCTTCGAATATTTCTCACAGAAATTATCGAGTGAGGCGTGAGTCTTGTGACTGGAAGATTTTACTTCGATTGGACATAGCTTATTGCCATGTGATATGAGAAAATCTATCTCATAGTAATGCTTTTCGTCCTTTTTCCATGTGTGGTAAAAAAGCCTGTTCCCCGAAGCTGTAAGCATTTGAGCTGCAAGATTCTCATATACGTATCCCAAGTTGGCTGCTAACTTGTCGGTTAGCAGCTTTGTGTAGATAATATTTTCAGTATAAGACTTGTCCCAGAATGCAAGGGTAATAAACAAACCTGTGTCTGCAACAAACATTTTGAACTTATCAAAGTTTGTGCTCAACGGCATTCCAACGTTAGGATCATCTACGTGATATGCCATATTGATAATCTTACTGTCTTCCAATGTTTTGAGCAGTTCTATCATTTTTCCCTCGTTTGTTTCGCCGATTATAGAAGAAGGAACGTAGCGTGATGCGTTACGACTGAGTGCTGCTGGTATGGATAAGAACATTTTGGATGCTCGCCCTGAAGGGTCTATCTTTAGTAAATCATCCTCGTAGAGTTTGATGATTTTACGCTTCGTTTCATCTACCTTACTCAGATTGTTGGTGTCTAGATAGGTATTGATGGCTTGTGGCATTCCACCAACTAACATATAGAGGCGTAAGTTTTTGATAGCTTCTCGGTGAGCACCTTCCAAAGAAAGCTTCTTTTCCCAAAACTTAGCTAGAATATTTATAGAGGTTTTGTCGCCGATAGCCCATCTGAACTCCTCATAATCCAAGGGATACATTTCTATTCTGTCTTCTTCGCTTGGAATGGTAATGTCCTTGGTGTTCTTTTTCACGCTAATCAGTGAGCCTGTCTCAATATAGTCGTAACGACCATCTTGCACAAGATACTTAATGGCTTGTCGTGCAAGTGGGCATTGTTGTACTTCATCAAAGATGATAACAGAATTTCTGTCAATTAATTCCATATGATACATTTGCTGTAATTTGAGGAAGAGTAAGTCTAGGTCCATCAAGTCTTCAAATAGTTCTTTCACCTCTTTTCTTGCTTTGTTGAAGTCGATGATAATGCATGACTGGTATTCCTTGCGGGCAAATTCTTCAACAATTGTTGATTTTCCCACACGGTGAGCGCCTTCTATCAGAAGGGCTGTCTTGCCATGATTCTCTTCTTTCCATTTGAGAATCTTGTCGTATATTTTGCGTTTAAATATTCTTCGTTCCATATTACTTTTCTTTATTTCAGTGCAAAGATACGAAAAAATATCTGAAAATGAGAGAGATAAATGAAGAAAATCCGATTCCCCTGTTTTTTTTTAGGGCGAAATATCCGATTCCCCCGAAAAAAAATAAGGTGAAATATCCGATTCCCCCGAAATTTTATATCATGGTCTTGTCACCCCCCCCCTCTTTGATTCTGTGGTTATCTGCTATTTCTGATGATTTCCTCAGCCTTATCCTTTTCGCTGTCAAAGCTGAATACTTTATAGATGAGGCCTGTATTCTGAAGATCCACGATATGTGGCGCCATCATTTTGAGCGCTTTCAGCTGTTCGTCGTCGAAAGGAAATATCTTCATGATGCGGACCACCTGGGCGCAGGAATAATAGCAGCCGAGGCTAGCCACTTCTATCAGGTCGAACTTGTTGTCATCGAAGCTTGCTTTCTTCACCTTATTATATAGTTTGGAGAAGGAAGCATCATCGAGGCTGTAGCTATAATCCATTCTGCCATCGGGATCACATCTTCCATCGTAGATGGGTGGGGTAGGGTGTTGTGGTTGCTGTACATTTGATGTTTGGCTGTTTGGTTCTATGATTCTTGTATCGTACTGCACAACCTTTCCGTTTCTGTCGAAGAAGACCGTGATGTATTTGGAATCTCCAAACAGATTATTATATTTAGCATATTCCCATTTGTCCCCATACATGTCGAAACTGGTGAGCTTAGGTTCTCCGAGAATGGCTATTACTTCCTGCTTGGTCATTCCCCGCTCCACGTTTCTTTTCCCCTTAGCCGAAGCCGAGAGGCATACGGCAAACATCAATATGGTTGTGGCGATGAGTGCCATTACTTCATTTCTTTTCATAAGCGGTACTGTTTTTGAAAGTTATTATCTTGAGCCCCTTTTAAAAAGAGTGCTCGGTCATTATCTTGTTTACGCCTGCAAAAGTACTACTTTCTTCCGAAAGGAAACGAGAAGGATTCCCTAAAGTAGAAGGGGGAATCCCTATTCAAGCAATGGGAAGCGTTTGATCAGATTCAGTGACCTGGAATAGAAGTATAAGGAGTCTGTTTCTAGAACCTTCTGACTACAGTGAGCTGAGCCTAGTGACAACCCTCTTTAGTTGTACGACTATACACCCTTTAGTTGTACGACTATACACCCTTTAGTTGTACGACTATACACTCTTTAGTTGTACGACTATATACCTTTTAGTTGTACAACTATACATCTTTTGGTTGTACAACTATACACCTTTTGGTTGTACGACTATATACCTTTTAACTGTACAACTATATACCAACTTTAGGGTCGAACCATGAAGCGAATAAGTTTACGGCAAGACTTCTGCTCCATCATTTTCTCAGCAAGGAGAATATGGAATGGTTGGCTCAATATGCCGAGTTTGGCTTGATGAATGAGCAGAAGTTGGCTCTAGTCTTCGTGAGAGAAGTGGGTGCGATAGATAATGCTACTTATCGCCAGCTGGATTCTTCGATTACTCATGCCCGTGTACGCTTGGAGATTCATAAACTCTGTGATCTTGGATTCCTAGAGAAAAAAAAGGCAAGGTCGTAACACTTATTATATAAGAACCTCCAAGGTGGTATCCTTAGGAGAAAGGTTACGACCTTAGTGCGAAAGGTTACTACCTCAGCATGGTACATTGGGAGAAAAGATACTACCTCAGCATGGTACATTGGGCAAAAAGATACCACCTCAAGGCGAGAAGATACCACCTCAGCATGGTACATTTGAGATCGAAAGCCAACCGAATAGTCGTAACGAATTACTGAGGGAACTTCCTAAAGGGCTCCAAGAACGAGTTGCAAAATTAGGAAAGTGGGCATCTCGGGAAAAGGTTAGTCAACTCCTTGTAGATTTATGCGCTTTTAAGCCTTATAGCTACGAAGAGCTTGCTTTGATAATTCAAAGAGCGGCCAAGCCGATGAAGGATAAGTACATAAAGCCTTTACGATTAGCAAACAAGCTCTTCTATTGGATTCCTGAGATGATTAATCATCCACTGCAAAAGTATGTAGCTGACCCCTTGATGGCGAGAAGTAATACAAAGAAGAAAAAATAAAATGAAAAAGTCCGTGGGTAAATAAATTCCCACGGACTTTCTTATTATATAGTTATTGAAGCTTATGCCTTGAAGCTCTCCAAGTCTTCTGCCTTGAAGTTCTGGATGTATGCTGAATGGCCGAGAACTTCTTCCTCTGCCATGCGAACATAAACATTGGCACTCTTGGCAAACATCTCTGGAGCCTTGGTAGCATCATCGAGGATGAGGAGTGACATTACGATGTCGCCAGTCATATTGTAGAGACGGCGAGCCAGGAAGTCGTGAATTGCCTGATCGTTAGCTTCCTTCACCTTGTTGATGGCTGCCTCGTAAAGATCTACGAGCTTAGCTACACGCTCCTTCAATGGCTTCAAGTCATCTGATACCTCGCTCTCCAACATCTCCTTGATGATGCTGAGATAAGTACCGTTGGTGATGTAGCGGATAGCTGCAACAACCTGAAGCTGAGTAGTTCCCTCGTAGATAGAGAAGATGCGGGCATCACGGAACAGGCGCTGGCACTTGTACTCCATGATGAAACCAGAACCACCGTGAATGCTGATGGCATCGTATGCATTCTGGTTGGCATACTCTGAGTTCATACCCTTAGCCAATGGTGTAAATGCATCAGCCAAGCGGGTATATTTCTTCATCTCCTGACGTTCCTCTGGAGTGAGCTTGGTGTCGCGGGCGATGTCTTCCAAAGCCTTGTAGATATCTACGTAGCGAGCGCAGCAGTAGAGGAGTGAACGACCTGCATCCAACTTAGCCTTCATTCTTGAAAGCATGTCATATACAGCAGGGAAGTTGATGATCTTCTCTCCAAACTGAGCACGCTCCTTGGCATAAGCCAGTCCCTCGTTGTAAGCCTCCTGCTCAACACCTACACTCTGAGCTGCAATACCCAGACGGGCACCGTTCATCAAAGCCATCACGTACTTAATCAATCCGAGACGGGTGTTACCGCAAAGTTCTGCCTTGGCATTCTTATAAACCAACTCGCAGGTTGGAGAACCATGAATACCCAACTTGTGCTCGATGTGACGAACAGTTACGCCACCATCACGCTTGTCGTAGATGAACATAGAAAGGCCACGACCATCCTTGGTTCCTTCCTCAGAACGAGCCAGAACCAAGTGGATGTCTGAGTCACCATTGGTGATGAAACGCTTCACACCGTTCAGACGCCATGTGCCGTCCTCATCCTGTGTAGCCTTCAACATCACGCGCTGCAAGTCAGAACCTGCATCAGGCTCTGTCAAGTCCATACTCATGGTCTCGCCAGCGCAGATGCGAGGAATGTACTTTTGGCGTTGCTCCTCAGAACCGAACTCATAGAGTGTATCGATACAGCTCTGGAGAGACCAGATGTTCTGGAAACCTGCATCAGCAGCTGCGATAATCTCAGAAGCCATAGAGAAGATGGCGTTAGGCAAGTTCAAACCGCCATAACGACGAGGCATTGACAAGCCCCAGAGGCCAGCCTTGCGGGTAGCATCGAGGTTCTCGAATGTCTTGCTGGCATAAATCATGCGACCGTTTTCCAAGTGTGGACCTTCGAGGTCAACATCCTCAGAGTTTGGTTCGATGATGTTAGCAGCTACATCGCCAGTAATATCCAGCAATCGCTTGTAGTTCTCGATAGCATCCTCGTAGTTTACTGGAGCATCTTCAAACTGGTCTTTTTCAGCGTAGTTGCGCTCCTTCAAGTCAACAACACGCTTCATCAATGGGTGATTGAGATGAAATTCAATCTCAGGGTGATCACTATAGTAATTAGCCATTTTGCTTTTCTTATTTAAATAATGTATAATGCAGATTACTTTGAATTCTGCTTGTAGTACTTGATGAGCTTAGGAACCACATCCTCTACATTACCGTTGATAACGTAATCGGCAATCTTGTTGATTGGAGCATCTGGGTCGTTGTTTACAGAGATGATGATGCCTGAATCCTGCATACCGGCGATGTGCTGAATCTGACCAGAGATTCCGCAGGCGATATATACCTTAGGATGAACGGTAACACCAGTCTGACCAATCTGACGGTCGTGATCTACCCAACCTGCATCTACTGCAGCACGGGAAGCACCAACCTCACCATGGAGGAGATGAGCCAACTCGAAGAGCTGGTCGAAACCTTCCTTGCTTCCTACGCCATAACCACCGGCTACAACGATGGCAGAACCCTTCAGGTTGTGCTTGGCAGCCTCTACGTGGTGGTCGAGTACCTTTACTACGAAGTCCTCAGCAGGAACATACTTGCTTACCTCTGGATAAACCACTTCCTTCTTGCACTCACCCTCGTAGATGCTCTTCTGCATCACGCCAGAGCGGACTGTAGCCATCTGTGGACGGTGGTCTGGGTTTACGATAGTAGCCACGATGTTACCACCGAAGGCAGGACGAATCTGATAGAGCAGACCCTCGTAGTGCTTGCCGCTCTTCTTGTCGTCGTAATCACCGATTTCAAGCTCTGTACAGTCGGCGGTAAGACCGCTGGTCAATGAAGAAGAAACACGAGGACCGAGGTCGCGACCGATAACGGTAGCACCCATCAATGCAATCTGAGGCTTCTCCTCCTTGAAGAGGTTGACGAGAATGTCGGTATGTGGAGCTGAAGTGTATGGGAACAAGCCCTCAGCATCGAAAACAAATAATTTATCTACACCATAAGGGAGAATCTGATCCTCTACCTGACCCTTGATGCCGGTACCAGCCACGATGGCATGGAGTTCCACGCCCTGCTGGTTAGCGAGCTTACGACCCTTGGTGAGCAATTCCTGAGATACTTCGGCAACGGTTGTGCCTTCTACCTCGCAATATACAAATACGTTGTTCATTGTCTTTTCTAATAAAGCATTTTTTAATGAATCGGAATCTGAATCATCCTTCGATGATTATCCGATAATACTTTCGTCCAACAATTCCTTCATCAGTCCGTCGATGTCCTCATCGCTGCTGGTCAAGGTCTTGCTCTCCTTTGCCTGGAACACGATGTTCTTCACGGCCTTCACCTTGGTAGGTGAACCGCTCAAACCGCACTGTGCAGGGTCGCCATCCACATCAGCAACGCTCCACTGGTTCAGGGTGAGGTAAGGGCGCTCCTCATAGAGGTTGGCCCAAGGCTCATCACCCTTGCGCTCCATAGGGCAGGTAGCGTATTTATATTTCATTACGAGCTTCACGTTGCATGGGCGACATGGAGCAGCACTTCCGTTTACGGTAATTACCAGTGGCAATGGAGCCTCTACGGTCTCAACACCACCATCGATGAGGCGGCGGATAGTAGCCTTGCCGTCTTCTACCTTGAGGATTTCCTCTGCGTAGGTTACCTGGTTCAATTCCAGTTTCTGAGCCACCTGAGGACCTACCTGCGCAGTATCACCATCGATAGCCTGGCGACCGCCGATTACGATATCCACGTCACCGATCTTCTGGATTCCGGTAGCAAGGGCATAGGAAGTAGCCAGTGTATCAGCACCGGCAAAGAGGCGGTCGGTGAGCAACCAACCCGTATCTGCACCACGATAAAGACCCTGGCGGATGATTTCTCCAGCACGTGGAGGACCCATGGTCAAAATTCCAACTGTAGAACCTGGATTCTGCTCCTTCAGACGGAGAGCCTGCTCCAGCGCGTTCAAATCTTCTGGATTGAAGATAGCAGGAAGGGCTGCACGGTTCACGGTGCCCTCGGCTGTCATCGCATCCTTACCCACATTTCTTGTGTCAGGTACTTGCTTGGCAAGTACAACGATTTTCAAACTCATATTTAAAAATGGTTATTGTTATAATTCTCTTAAGTTGTTAGTGTTCGGAGCTCAAATCCTTGATTTGGGAGCAAACACGTCGGCAAAAGTACCATTTTTTTGTCTTTTACCCAAATATTTCGAAGAAAAAATGCACAAATTACTATATATTGTGCGCAAAACGTAATATTTGTGCAGTTTTTTCTTGCTGGTTTTGAATATTTATTGTAGTTTTGCAAACAAAATATGGCAAATCTATCTTTTATCTGATAATTTGTCCTGGACAAGAAAAGTAGCTTAAAATTATGAAGAAAGTTTTTGTAAGTGGTTGTTATGACCTGTTGCATAGCGGCCACGTTGAGTTTTTCCGCCAGGCGTCTCAGTACGGTGACCTCTACGTAGGTATCGGATCCGACCAGACGATTCTCGGCTACAAGCATCATAAGACGTTCTATCCCGAGCAGGAGCGCCTCTTTATGGTGAAGTCTATTAAATATGTAAAGGATGCCTATATCAATGCTGGTGATGGCATTATGGACTTTGTTCCTACCATCGACATCGTGAAGCCTGACATCTTTGTGGTGAATGCGGATGGCAGCAGCGAAGCCAAGCGCCAGTTCTGCCAGGAGCGGGGCATCGAGTATGTGGTGCTCCAGCGCACTCCGGCTGATGGCCTCACCGCCCGTTCGAGCACGGATATCAAGGATTCTACCTGTCAGCTTCCTACCCGTCTCGACCTGGCTGGTACCTGGATAGACCAGCCATACGTAAGCTGCCATGCTCCGGGCTGGGCTATCACCATGTCGCTCCTCCCTACCTTCGAAGTGCGTGAGCGCTGCGGTCTTTCTACTTCAACCCGCAACATGATCAAGAAGATATGGCCGGTGAAGTTGCCTGACATGAATCCAGAGATTCTTGCCAAACTGGTGTTCTGTTTCGAGAACGATCCTGAGCGCAGCGACGGTATCGTGAGTGGTGCGCAGGATGCCATCGGTATCTGCATGCCGGGACTGGTGAGACATTATTATGATAACCGTTTCTGGCCGGATAAGTTTGAAACCTGTCTGGATGAGAAGGTTCTCTCGTGGTTGGAGAGCCATGTCTGCATGATTCCGATGGAGCCACGCCGTCCGGGCTGTTCTGTGGTAGAGGGCAAGGACATTACCGAGCCAAAGGTGAAGAACCTTGCCAAGGCTGCCGATGACTGCTGGAATGCTATCCTCGCAATGGATTTTGCAGCCTTTGCATCTGCCTTCCAGGCATCCTTCGATGCTCAGGTAGCCATGTTCCCAGCCATGATTCAGGGCTGCGTACAGGGCTTCATTGATGAGTATTCCGTCCTTCCTGAGGTTCATGCCTGGAAGATGCCGGGAGCTGGTGGCGGCGGCTATCTCGTGCTGGTGGTAGATGATGTGAAGTCGTTTGCACGGCAGCATCCGGAGGCTATCGAACTGACAATCAGAAGAAAGTAAACAGCCATATAAACAAGAAATGCCACAGCATATTCGCTGCGGCATTTTTTGTTTTATTAGAAAATCTTTATTCGATTTATTCGAAGCTCTTTTATTCGAAGTTCTTTATTCGATTATTCGAAGCTCTTCAGTCTTGCGATATACTTGCCGAGAATATCGAATTCGATATTCACCACGGTTCCTACTTCGATGTTGCAGAAGTTGGTGTTCTCTCGGGTGTAAGGTATGATGGCTACGGTGAAGGTGTTGTCGGTTGGCTCGCAGACGGTGAGTGAAACGCCGTTCACGGTCACGCTGCCCTTATCTACGGTGAAGTAACCCTTGCGCGCCATCTCCTTGTTCAGTTCATATTCGAAGGTGAAGTAGGTAGAACCGTCTGCATCCTTCATGTTGATGCACTTGGCGGTTTCATCCACGTGTCCCTGCACGATATGGCCGTCCAGTCGGCCGTTCATGATCATCGAGCGCTCCACGTTCACCTTGTCGCCCACCTTGAGCAGTCCCAGGTTGCTGCGGTCCAGGGTTTCCTTCATGGCAGTAACGGTATAGGTACCGTCCTTGATTTCCACCACGGTGAGGCAGACGCCGTTGTGCGCCACGCTCTGGTCGATGCCGAGTTCATCTACGAACGAACATTTCAGGGTAAAGTCGATGTTCTCCTTATCCTGCTTAATCGCCACTACGGTGGCCATTTCTTCTACGATTCCACTAAACATATATTCTATTTTTATTTTGTTTCATGATTATTTCAGTTTGCAAAGATATTGCATTAGCTTGAAGCAACCAAATTATTTAAGTTCTTTTGATAAAATAATCGAGATATATTTGTTTAATTGCCATATTTTTTATATTTTTGCACATTATAATATGTGCACATGATAAATGTGATATACATGTCTTTCCAAAACTCTACCGAATATGAAGAAGAATGAAATCCCAGTGGCGCAAAACAATGACTTCGATGGTCTTGTAGTCCATATTCAGCAAACGCAAGATGTATTGCAGAACAATGCTCGCTTAGTGATAAATCGCCACGTCACAGCCAAGGCTTGGTTGACGGGCTATTATATTGTGGAGTATGAGCAGAAGGGAGCTGATAGAGCTAAGTATGGTGAGCAACTTTTGAAGAAGTTGGCAGAGAAGTTGAAAGACAAGAAGACTTTCAGCTATAGAACATTGTGACTTTATCGACAATTCTATCTTGTATATAACAGATTGGGGTTACCGATAAAAAAGTATTTATGTGGCAATCTTTCAATTGTTCACTCATCTTGCAGCCATTCTCCCTATTAGCGACCCTTTAGAGCGTACTTTCTACGAGACGATGGCAATTCGTGGTACTTGGAGTGTCAGAGAATTGCAACGCCAGATTGATTCCAACTATTATTTCCGCAGTGGATGGAGTCAAAAGCCTGAGGCGTTGGCGAAGTTGGTGGAAGGCAAGGCTGAGACAGATACGCTCGCCCTTGACATCAAGTCGCCATTTACCTTTGAATTTTTGGGTTTACAAGCCAAGGATGTAGTGGAAGAGTCTGACTTGGAGACAGCCCTCATCACCCATCTTCAAGACTTTATCTTGGAGCTTGGTATGGGCTTCTGCTTTGAGGAGCGTCAGAAGAAAATGTTGATTGACGACCGCTCTTGCGTAAGGAAAATGAGGGATTATATAATAAGGTATAGGAGCAGCAAAATTAGATAACACAGTTTAGGTAACAATAAAAACATTTGAAGACAATGGAAATCAAGGAAGGATATATGCCCTTCATGGGCTATCAAACATATTATCGTATCGTAGGTAAAACAGAGGAGGGCAAGAGCCCTATCATCCTCTTGCATGGTGGACCAGGCAGTACCCACAACTATTTCGAGCTATTGGATAGGGTAGCGGAATCAGGTAGAGCTGTCATCATGTACGACCAGTTGGGCTGTGGCAACTCATTTGTGGAGGGACATCCCGAACTCTGGACTCCTGAGACTTGGCTCAACGAACTCTGTGTGCTCATCGACTATCTCCACATCGACCATTTTCATCTCTTGGGACAGTCGTGGGGTGGCATGCTCGCCATCATCTATCTGATAGAGAAGCAAGCAAAGGGCGTGAAGTCAGCCATCCTCAGCAGCACTCTTTCGAGCAGCAAGCTTTGGGCAAGTGAGCAACATCGCATGATTAAGTTTATGTCGGAGGAAGACCAGCGTGCCATCGCTGAGGCTGAGGCGAAGGATGACTTTTCGAGCGAGGCGTATGCCAAGGCGAATGAACACTTCATGCTCCTGCATTGTGCCGGTGAGGTGACGGAGGATAGTCCAGAGTGTCTTCGCCGGAAGAAACGTGCTGGTGCTGAGGCTTATCTCCATGGTTGGGGACCAAATGAATACACTCCTACTGGTACGCTCCGTGATTATGATTACACCGACCGCTTGGGCGAGATACAAGTACCATGCCTTGTGATGAGTGGAACCAATGACCTCTGTACTCCATTGGTAGCAAAGACACTTTATGATGGTATCCAAGATTCCAAGTGGCATCTCTTCGTAGGAGCCCGACACATGCCATTTGCCGAGCAAAATGATGAGTATTGCAAGGTATTGGAAGAATGGTTAGGGGAGAAAGATTAGGCTTCTTCAAACTTTTGAAAAATGGAATTTCATCCAATCGATTGGACAAATTAAAATAAAACCGTCCAATCGATTGGATGAAATGTATAGAATCAATAATCAATATTAGTAACTTAAAGAGAGCTTTTCTCTTTTTCTGGTGCAAAGGGTAGTAAGTTATTTCCAAACTTGCAAGAAGGCACGATTAGGTTACTCAGTTTCCCTGAGGTTACTATTACTGATAATGAATGGCTTGTGAAATGTAGATTTAACGATAATTAATGTGAACAAGCTATGTTAATAGAGAAACTATTGCTTCTTGAGAGTTAAGTTGGGCTCTATTCCATTGATGCCAAGTCCTAGAATGTTGGTTACTTCCCTGCATCCACAATCACAATTCTTAGCCGATGAACATCCATTGCAGGCTGTAGGCTGATAAGAGCGGAATGCAAATTTGTTCCAATAATCAGTATCCTTAATCCAAGGTTCTTCGAAAACATTTCCTACGATGTGAGGAGAATGATTGCAGGTTCTTATTTGTCCTGCTGGATCAATAACGAAGAATCCTTTTGCCGCAGCGCATAGATACCCTACATGTATTCTTTTGTATGAATTAGCAGAAGCTATGATGCACTTTGGTATTTCTGTACCCACATTTCCATAGCGATTAGCTAGTGTTAGTACTTCTTCTGCAGTATCAAGCATTCCGTTGATTTGCTCTGTGGAAAGGCAAAGTTCATTCATATATTTCAAACCACGTCCACCAGGCAGAAAACGGTTGAGAAGAATTTCTGTAGCTCCATTGATGAGGGCAAGCGATATGGTCTCAAATAGCTCATAATAGTTCTTTTTTGTAACGGTAATGTTTGCTGTGCATTCTAAGCCGATTTCTTTGGCTTTCGAAAAGTATTCTAACACATAATCTGCATTAGCAACTCCTGTATGCTCTTCAAATGATTGGTAGCCAGGAAGGCTCATGCTAAGATGAACATTCATTTCCTTGAAGAATTTGAGTTGTTCTTCATTCATGAGTTTTCCATTGGAGATGAGTATGATTGGATAATTCATCTTCCTTTGGTTGCCAATCATTCGGATGTGTCCGATGATTTCATGAAGATCATCTCTTAGCAATGCTTCTCCGCCAGACAAAGAGAAAGTCTTTACCCCATAGTCATATAGTTTTTCTATTATCCATTTCCTTTGAGTGGTGGATAGTTCCTTTCCTAATGGATATGAAGAGTTAGGCGCATACCAAGGGCATGAGCAAAACAAGCAATGGTGATTGCATTTATATGTCAATTCCAAAGCAACAGACTTTGGAAGAATGGGTATGCTATTCTTCATTGCTATCATTTTCTTTTATTCCTATTCCTGTCATTCTCTTGATAGTATCTTGCTCATCCATGATGCTATGGTAGCGGTCATAACTATCTTCAAAATAAGACTCTCCTTTTAAGAATGCCAATACGGCTTGATAGTCATAAAGTGATTCCATATCAGTTATAGCTTGATGATAGTCCTTGTCGCTTTTTGTCTTGAAGCAGAAAAGATGGTATGCATTTTCCTCACAGATATCATCTTCGGAAGTAAATGGTAAATCGAAAAACTCTGCTTCTTCCTTCGCTTCTAGGGCGCATGAACCACATATTACTTCAAGAGACGCATCATATCCCAAATCTTTTATCTCTTTGATGATGGAGTTGAACATTTCTTCATCACTGTGGAAAGCTTGATAGGTCAATGGACGATGGCAATGTTGGCATATTGTGGAAAAACTATCTATCATCGAAGGTTCATAGCACATGGCTCCCATGTGATTTGCCAGATACGTTGGCAGCTTTTGAGCAGCTAGTTCCTTTAGCTGCTCAATAAGCTCTTCTCTGTTAAGTGAATGTTTCATATTCCTGTTACTTTTTTCTCTTGATAGGAGAGAGGTTAAACAATAATTTATCTATGTCTTCTGCTGGCATGTCTTTGAAGGACTCTAGAAGTTCCTCTTGTCTGGGCTGTCCCATGGTTAGACGGTAGAGGCGTAATACAGACTTCATGTGTCTGTATCTATCATAGTCCATGCTCAGAGGATAGAGTGGTACAATAGATTCGATATACTCTCTGTCTGTTTCAGCTATGCTTTTTAGCATATCTTGTGGAATCGACCAATAGGGAACTAGCTCGCAGAAGCCCTTATCTTTTGCTTCGGTTCTTGCCAAATCAAACATCTCATTCCAGGTATATGTCTCAGGGTGGAACTTGGCTACGTTTCGTCTTACAAACAAACTCTTGTATCGATCTATTCTTCCTTCTCTCTGCTCCATGTCTTGTGGATTGGATGAGATGTTCCAGTGCATGATTTTACGGCAATACCAATGGAAGTCAAGACCTTCTTGTCCTACGCTTGTTGAGGCTAAGACGAATGGACGAAAAGGAGAGTTGAATGCCAAACGAACATCATTTGCCCTGTTGGTGGCTTGATCTGTCATTCTAATGTTGCCATAAGGCATAGCGTAATGAGTGCGGATTCTCCATTTCTTTTTCTTCTCTTTGCCAAATGACTCGGTAGTATCAATCTCTTGATAGTTTCGATCGATGAACGATTCTATCATTCTTTTCTGAATCATTTCTACATTTCGCTCACCATTACTTCTTTCATCTATCATGTAGGCGAACTCATCCAATACGGCTTGCAGATTGCCCATCACGCAATAATCGATGACTTGCTTGAAGTAGGTTTGAACGCTCTTCTTGTTGTAGAGTATGTCTATGACGGCTGCATTGTATCTACGGTTGAAGATATTATTGCAGAATTTTGTTGCTGCTTCTTGGGCTAAGTCTTTGTTGCCCAATAGACGATAAAAGCAAATACCAGGTGAACCTATAGCCATATTGACCAAAGTGTCTAAGCCGTCTTCGGATATTAGGATTTTCTCTCCTGCATTCGAATCTAAAAGTCTTATGGCTTCCAAAAGAAACTTTACTGTTGTTGGCTGCTCAACTAAGGTGAGTCGGCCTGTGTTCTTTATATTCTCCTTTATGTTGGCTCTTATTTCTTTGATGTCTTGTCCAAGGTTGGTTTTTGGATTATAGGCATCTGTCAAGAAATCAGAGCTGCAAGTTACCAGTTCCAAGCTTTCTCTACGTAATCTTCCTGTGCCGGCTTTTTCTCCCTGTTGTTTATCAAGTGCATCCTTTTCGGAATTTTCTTTCGTGTTTGTATATGTGGCAGATGGAAATGCACGGCTGATACTCTTTTGCTCGACGGCATAGGAAATCATACAAGCTATCATACGTGGTACCATTTCCCATGCAGAAAAGACCAACACCTTGGAAAAGTCATGGTTCTTGGCAAACATGTTGTTGGCTGGTATCTTGTAATAAGGGTGAGACGCTGGAATCCAAAATAGTTGCTCTCCATGCTTTTCACCTTTTTCATCAAATAGAATGTTGCTTAGTTTGGATAATTTTGCATTGCATAATGGAATGTCGTTATATTTATATATATCATTTGTCTTCAACAGAAGTCTTTGTTTCTGCATATTGCTATTCCATGGATTCTCAACGTATGCTTTTACAAGTTTCTCCTTTAGCTTATATTTATCCATGAAGGACAACAAATAAGGAGAAGATTTGGCGTATTCCATAGGCAAAGTTTTTACGCTGAATCTTCCTTCGCTCATTTTGTTGCATTCATCAATAACCTCTTGCATTTGGCAATAAGACACAATATCCCCTGTACTGATTTTCAAGTGGGTGTCATCTTGGGCAGAATTGCGGTAACGCTCTGTTCTGCTCATGGCTTGATACATTGCTTCCTCTGCTATGTTCTTTCTAGCAATGAGTATGTCTAAGTTATCCGATGAGATGTGGCACAATTCTTTTGAATAGTCATGCCAAACCTGTTGGAATGTAATGTCCTCTCTGTTGTCAAAGAGAAAATCTGTCAACTTGTTGAAGTCTTGATATTGAGTGTCTATCTTGTTTTCATTCAATTCCTCCAAAGTCGTGAATGGTTTGTAAGGTGTGGCAGACACTAACAATATGAAAGGACCATCCTCTTTTCCAAAAAATGTACGTGTTAGCATAGCCTCTTCGCTATTCCCTTCCAAGTCAAGAAGTGAACTGAAGCGTTGGAACTCATCCATGATAACCAAATCGGGATTAAGTTCTTTCATGCTAATTTTGCAGAAGATGATTCTGAACTGAGTGATGGCTCTGTTCTTGGTGTTATAGTCAGCTTTTTCCTCTATGGCTTTGAGAAGTAAATTCTTAGCCTCTTGATAGTTGTCATCCTTTACCACTTCTTTGCAGATGTTTTCTCTGTATCCAGTGCATACTTTTTCTATTTCAGAGACTTCGTTTTCGTATTTTTTGATGGTATTTTCCCAATTGTCGTTATTTGCTTCATAAATGTTTAGACGATTCTTCAATGCCTTCGTATGTTCTTTGAAGTCTTTCACATGGCTAAGTATAGCGAACATCAGCGCACGTTCGTTCATGTTGCCCGCTGATGTTTGGAGATTGAAAGATGTACCAGGTGTGAGAGGAATCAATATGCTAGGTTTGTCCTTCTTAGCCTCGATTAGCTCTTTCACCTTTTTAGCCACGATGAAGTGCTGCATGGACAATCTGCTTTCTTCTATGTTCATGACATCCTCTATTCCCAAGTTTTCTGTGTTTTGCTTTACGATATTGGCGTTGGAGCAGATATACACTACTCGATAGGTGTTGTCGTTCCATATACCATATTCATCGCTTAATTCTCCAACTGCTTGAATGACACCTTTGGACACGATAGTCTTACCCAGTCCCACTTCGTCTGAAAGCAGAACTCGGCGTTGCTTCTTGCTTTTGAATATATCAACGATGTGTTTTACCGTTGCCTTTTGAAAATCCTTTAATTCCTTTTCCATCATTATTTCTGTTTTATGGCTTCCTTAAAAGTTTTGTAGATCTCAAGAAATTCTTGGGTGTATTCTTCTTTGCCGATTTTTCTGATGACATCCTCTATCTCTATGAACTTTTTGGGATTGCTGCTAGCAGCTTTCAGCAGTTGCTCATAAATGTTGAGTGAGAGAGGCACGGAATCTTTATCATTGCCGTGCTGAGCAATCAGCTTCATGCTTTGTTCTGCATCAAACAGATATTCGTCTATGTCATCGGTCAGTATAAATGACAAGTAACGGAGAAACTTCTCCTTGCTATCCACAAACGTTTTATATATAGCAATGTCTCTATCTTCGTATGGTATGCCTTCGGTCGGAATCTTGATGACTTTGTCCATATTCTGTCCAT
The DNA here is from genome assembly GCF_040095255.1 of Segatella sinensis. Lineage (NCBI taxonomy): Bacteria > Pseudomonadati > Bacteroidota > Bacteroidia > Bacteroidales > Prevotellaceae > Segatella > Segatella sinensis. Next base: position 26,848 of record NZ_JBBNGE010000004.1, read on the forward strand.
TGGCATCTTGTACCGATATAATGTAGAAGTCTGACAGTTGAGCCAATGTCAGGTTTGAAAGTATTGCCTCGTTTTCTAGTTCTACTTTGTAACCTGCTGTTTGCATGGGTGCAATCTGTATTCTGTACCTGTTGTCGTGATGTCCTGCCTTGATAATGACATTATAGTTGCCATCTTTACAGGAATAGCACTTTGCCAAGAAGTTATTCGTGATATAATTTCGTACAAAGGCTTCTAGCTCTGATGTCTCATGCGTTTCTTCTGATTCTGGAGGGAAGTTGACGGTCTCGAAGATTTTACTTTCTTCTCTTGCATCCATTTGTAGAAATTCCTCTTTGAAAGAGTCAAATACTAAATGCTTGCCATACTTGTATTGCAGTCGGATGATGAATTCTGAATTTTTATGGAAGGCTGCATATGTGGCATTAGCAGATCCGACGAACAGAAAATTTCCGTATTCCCCTTTAGGGTTACATACTAGAAATGTCTTTGCATGAAGGTCAGTTGGCATAATGTCGTTATGCGTCATTCCATCTTTCATTACGTAGATTTCATGATTTTCTTTATTGAACAGGTCGTATATGTCTTTAGATACATATCCTGATGTGGTAACGAGAATGTGCCTGTTTTTTGCATTCTTGTCTAACTCTCGTAGAGTTTTTATGTCAATAAATGGAGAGATGGTCATTTGGTCTGTTCCTTGCCATGCTTCTGGATAACTGATGTTCTTGTTCAGGTTTTGCCCAAAGAGTATCGGGATGAATTCATACCCATCCTTTTCGAATAAATCTGTATCTATCTCAAAATGTTTGACTTTTCTTATGGATTCAATGACCATTTTCATCTTTTTCTTCTTGTCTTTGATGATGTGCTGGTTGTTGGTAGTGCCATTTCCCATCAAGGGAATTAATGAAGTCAGAAAGTCAATGAGAGGCTTATGCTTCTTGTTGTTGATGGTTTGTTTCCCGATTTTACCAGTGAGGCTAACAACCATATCAAGGTTATTGTCTAGAGTAAGGTTTCTGCTCATGACGATGACTTTGATTTGCTGGTCGTTTTTTTCTTCTCTGTTGGTCTCTTTGATAATCCATACTTTCGGATGGAAGTTGGATAGAAATTGAGACTTTTGAGGGCTTTGTACTTCATAGATACAGTTATCCATGAGGGATAGATAGGGTTGGCAGTTTGATGGTATGTACGTTCCACCTTTGTTGCAGAACAACACAAATTTGTTTGCACTTCTTCTAATTCCTTCTAATAGGCAAATGGGGGATTGAACGGCAGCTTCGTTGTTGCTGCTTAGCAAACCTAATGCCATAGGGATGATAAGCAATGCTTGTGGATTAACGCTATAGGTTGTACCAATAGCGAAGTCCACGTCATAGCCTGGTGAGACCAGCATCTCGCCATAAGTATAATTGCAGAGTTGTTCTTTAGCCATTTAACAGTCCTTTCTTTATTTCTGTGATGATGTTATATACGGTTCCCCAACGATAATCGAAGAAATAGGCTTCTATTCTGTCGATTCCCTTATATTTGTTAGGATTCGCCAACTTACTTCTTGATGAACCTTTTGTTTGTTTTTCCCGATTAACAATGATTTCTTGCAATCGGATGAAGTTTTCATCTGTAGGGTTGTTAATTAATGAGCATGCTTCTTTGCAAAATTTGATGGATCCATTGTCTTGTAGGGTATAGCCAACGAAATCTAATGCTTGGAAGAGGTTTTCTTCGCTAAAGTCTGATTTCCATTCTTCTTTCAACTGTTCGTAACGTTCAAATTCCTTTTCTGCTTCTTCTGTTCTATCTGTTCTTGTGTAAAACACATAGTTATAGACTAACCGAAGAAGATACTGAAACTTAGAAAATCTTGCGGATAGCGTATAAATCATGAAATGCTCATCGGTTATGTATTTCTTCCATTGGTCTCCAAGGTCGAAATATGACTTCTGGGCAAGTCCAATAGGGTAGTTGTCACGAAGAATAGTAGCCAAAAATGAATCTTTGGCTATTGATGAGGCTATTATCTTGTCTTTGATAAACTTAGCTTCGTCAGATGTCAAGTCTATATTGATGGGAGTGTAGCCATCAAATGTATATGACAATCCACCGCCATCAAATAGTTGGTAATTGCCTGATAACTGATTAGCATCTCCCATTTCTTTTTCTTCATCTTGGGAAATGTATTTCTTGGGTTGTTTGTGGATGGTCTTGCTTTTTTCATAAATAAGACTGTAGATGTTGCTGTTTGTCAATATCATACCATAAGAAACAAGTGCGCCATAATAGATGTAAACTGGGTCGTATTTTACGTATTTGCTATTCTCGGCTTCTGCCGCATCGATTACACTACTTCCTGTTATTCCCCAGTTGTTGGCTGGTTCTGTACCTCGCAATAGTTGACGAGTCAATTTAATCTCCAGATTCAATACCTTGGCTCTTACTTCGTTTGCACTTTTGTATGTTCCTTTCTCTGCTTCCAAAAAAAGAGAAGGGAGTATGGCATAGTATTTTGCTCTATTATGTAAAGTAGAGATTCCAGGAAACAACTTGTTGGAAAAGGCATCGCGAATGCGCCCCAGTCCAAGTTCGTCAATTGCTTGATGCTCTTGGATGGCTTGCATTACTTGGTGCATTTTAAGTTGTTCCTCTGTGCTGAAGTTTATGAATCCTAATTTCATTCTTATTTCTTTTTTGTTGTGACATGGTTACAGACATAGTTACTTTTTTCTTCATTAAGTAACTTTGTCAGTCTTGTTGTTCCTATTTAAGTGAGACTAAAAGTCCTTTTCCTTTCACCTATCTTGCAATCATTTGTGAATCATTTGTTTATGGTGAAAGGAGAATGGAGAAAGCTGCCTTTGTTACTTTAGAAAATAGATAGGCGCATGGGGAGTTCCTTCCTTCACCATGATACCCTTTTCGCAGAAATGGTTGAGCCACTTCTGAGCCATGTATGGAGTCAAGCCGAAGTGGATGCGCAGGATGCGAGTGGTGATGTAACGATTCTTTTGAAGATACTCCTTGATATTCTCTAACATCTTTTCCTCGGAGTATTTTGTAGATTGGTTGGAATAACGGGAGCGGACGAAATGGACGTTGCGCTGTACTTCCTCCATTAGCTTACCTTCTGGTCGGAAGTTGATGCCGGTGATGCGTACTTCCTTGCCCGTAATCTTCTTGTCTGGATTCTCCTCTGGCATCTCTAGGCTAGCCGACATGGAGAAGTAGCCTATCTCTGGGATATAAAAGCGGCGTCCCATGGAGAATTCTTCCACCAAAAGGTCATGAAGCTCTGCCAACACCGCAGCCACATCTCCCTTGGTGAGTGAGCAGCGGCTCTGGATTTTCTCTTGCAGTTGCTTCTCGGTCATAGGTTCATGCTGCACGATACGAATGTATTGGCGCTTTTCTCCTGTGCCCTGGGCATTGTTGAGCATGTAAATGTCGTATTTCAGTTCCATATTTCTTGTTGTTTGATGGTTCGTTGTTTTCTATATTCTTTGTCTTCTATGAAAGATGATGCAAATATATATAATAATGTGATAACTTGTATCTTTTGGTGTAAACTATTAGATTTATTTAAACATTGGTATATGTCATGTGATTATACGGCATTTGTCATCCGACCGTATGATAAGTGTCGTATAATCGTATGACAAATGTCACGCAATCGTTATAATTGCTTCCTTGCATCATATAAGTCACAACATTGTTACCATCCATCTCACCCTTGGCAATTCGCAGGGGAGGTATGTGATGAGGCTGAGACTATCTATTACACCTTCGGACCTGAGAAGGCGCAGGAAATGGGGTTCAGTGGATGCAAGGTAGAAGGTGAATAAAAGGCGTTTTTCAAGAAACGCTCATTCAGAATGAGTGGTTTTGCTCAGAATTACTCATTCTGAATGAGTAAAAATGATAGAAATTACTCATCGAGTGGTTATCGTAGGATAGTAAATGCTGTAGATGTTCTCTGGCTTCTCATTCATGTCGGCATTGAAATTTACCTCTATTGGGGATGCGCTAATTTGAAGCAAAAATGCCATCTCCATCAAAACTGATAGAGGTGGCATTGGGTTCTATGCAGTATATCCTTTCTTACATCACATATGTATTAAATGAATGTGACTGAAAGTTGAGATTTTTATAATTTATTGTTCATATGCTTTTTGATAAAGCGACCCACATGATTCTCTTGTAGAGTTGTTGGGAGGGCTTTGAATATTTTCTTTTGATTCGAAGAACCTTTTATCAAATGCTGATAGAACAGATAGCAGATGATGCCAGGAGAATGGATATTGCTGAGTGCGTAAGCCGTATACTTGCGCTCGTCCCATCCATCATGGTTCTTGCTTTCCTCTTCCACCCACTGCTTATAGAAACTTGATCCTGTGAGGCTGTAGTAACCATTGTGTACGCTTAGCTCTGCTATCTCTCCTGGTACAAAAGGAATGTCTATCCATTCCGAGCAGATGGTTCCATCTTTCATCAGTGCTCTCACTCTTCCCATGGTAATGTCCTTCAAGTCGTGCTTGTATGAGAAGTTAGTGCCGTTGGTAGCCACAAGGATGGGTTCTACATACATATCTGTTTCGTCTTTGTAACAGATAAAATAGCCACGGTCCCAAAGTTCAGGGTCACGCTTGCCAATAATCTCAAAGTTGCCTTTCAGGTTGGTCTGAGCATCTTTAAGCATCTTGGTCAACTGCTCATTAGGTACTTCTTTTTCTTCTTTTGTCTCTTCTTTAGGAGCTGCCTTTTCGTTTATGGTGTCTTTTGGGATTGTTAAATCGACTGTATATTGTGTGGCTTTATACGTTTGCTGGTTTATTTCATTTGCTACGTGGTGCTTGTTTAAAGGAGCTTTTCCTTCTACGATGCTGATGTTTCCTTCATAGCCTTTTTCGTTAACCCAACCATTCTCTACGATATGGCCCCATTCTATGGCACAGACTCTGCGCATGCCAGAGTGACCCATCTGTTGGCGATTGATAAGGACGCTATATGCCGAGAAATTTCCAACCATAATAAGGTCGTTGCCTACAGATATGTCAAAGTTCATCCATGTTTTAAGTGGGTTGTTGTTTCCATCTACCATATAGTAAAAGTCAGTTACAGGCTGATTGCAATCTTTTTGAAAAGCCTTGTTGATTCTGTCCAGTTCCTTGAGAAACTTGTCTTTCTTGAGAGTTTTAAAGCGATATTTTTTCCAACTCCATTGTGCTGTGTCACCAACCTCATTTTTTGCTCCTGATTGATTCATGGTGAACGCCTTGTTGCTTACCAATTTCTCCAAAGCCTCTTTGAAATAAGACTTTTGTGCCTGTGCTCCCATTGATGAGAACATCATGAGTAATAAATATATGACATACTTTTTCATGTTCTTTGTTCTTTAATGTTTATACCTTATTATATATACTTTCTTTAGAGTTTTACGGTGATTCGCCGTATTTGTTGGCGGTCATCCTCACTTTGCACGGCATTGCTTGTAGTGGCTTGAGCTTCTGCTGTCTGCATTTTGAAAAGATGCTCTTCGGGCAAGGTTGACATAGGGAAGAGTACCGGACCTTTTTCTTCGGTGTCTGGCATGTCATCTCCAAACTCAGCTTTAGGTTTAGCCTTCCTTTTGGGAGCATTGAGCTTGGCGAAAGTCTTTTTCTTCTCGTATGTTCTGCTCTCTTCTGTGATGGCTTTTTCTGCTGTATTTTCCTTTTCTGCCGTCAAATTCTTTTCTTGCATCATAGCTTTTTGCATCGGCTGTGTAGCCTTTCTCACAGCCATTGTCGCATTGCCCGACGCAGAAGTGGTATCCTTGGGTGGTTGCAGGATGATAGCGATGATGCCAGCCACGCATGCTGCGCAAATCCATGGAAAGATACGCAAGGTGCGATGGCTGACCAAGCTCTTCCTAGCCTTCTCTATTACTTGTTGCTTGGTTTGGGAGGAGGCATGGAAATCACATTGAGGTTGGAGCAGTTGCTCTATATCCTCAAATCCTTTGTCATTATGGATGTTCTTTTGATCTTTCATATACTTTTCTCCTTTCTGAGTCGTTGTTGGATATGTTGGATGGCATAGCGATAGCGAGATTTCACGGTAGCTTCTGGTATCTCCTCCAGTTCGGCTATCTCTCGGAACGTCAAGTTGTCGTAACATTTCATTCTTACGATTTCCGCTTGCTCCTGTGGAATATCTTCCAGCAGTTTTGATATTCTGAGAAATTCCTCGTGTATTTGTTTGTCACCATTGCTGTTAGGTATGCTTGCCGCTTCATTGATAGCTATGATTTGCGGACGATTTTTGCGCAAGTAGTCTCGGCATGCGTTGCTAACAGAGCGAATGATGTAGCGGTCCAACTCTTCCACTTGTTGCCCTTCTTTCAGTTTCTTGAAAGCTGCAAGCAGCACCTCTTGCACAATATCTTCTGCATCCTCACGTTGCCCGATTCGAATATAGGCAAAACGAAATAGCCAGTCTTGCCGATTGTCGACAAGACTCTCCAGTTGTTTTATGAGTTTTGGATTGTCTATATTCATTCGTTTCTTGTTTTTATGTTTCTAACTTTACTCATATAAACGTATATTTCTCAAAAAAGATTTAAAAAATACTCTTTTTTTTCATTTATTTGTTTCTATTGTGATTGTTTATGTAAAAATGAATGCTACGAAGTATGGAACATAAGAAGATAGTGATAGTTTGCGTAAAAAGAATAGGCACGCATCCTTTCGTGGGTGCGTGCCTATACCTTTTTATTATATGCTACTTTTAAATCACCTTGACACTCTTTTTTCCTTCTCTTCCATCAATCACGATTTTCTCGAAGACGATGGCTGGGTCGTTAGGAGTGAGGGTGAGGCTGTGGATGCCATCGGTAGTAGCCGGCAGTTCCAACTCTATCACTTGATCCACGATGCGAGTGGCTATCGTTGGATAATAGATATTGTAGATGTTCTCCGGCTTCTCGTTCAAATCTTTGTTGAAGTTAACCTCTACAGGAGAAGCACCATCTAAACTTACACCATAGGTTAAGCCGCCCTTGTTGAGATAATCCAAGGTTGATTTAGTAATCACATGAATGCGAACCTTCTGCTTGCCATTGGAAACATTGCTATTAAATGCCTTGTCATCCGAAGTTTTGCTAACTTGCATCTTAAATTTGTAAGTGATGCTGGCTCCCTTTACACTCTTGGTATATGGCATCAGAGTCATTGCCGATACGCTTTTGCCCATGAATGGAATCTCTGTCCATTTTGCCTCGGCAGCATCCGTCTTGCTGCTATAGTAAGGAGCTTCGATTTCTACCACGCCGTTGTTTTCGCTGATAATCACTCCATCCTTGGAGGTTACCCGGAAGAGCTCCGGACAGGTATCCTTCTCGAAATCATCATTCCAACTCTTATAGCCGATATGCTTCTGGGTCATCATTCCGTTCCACTTGCCGCCCGACATCTTGTGGTTGTAGAAGTCGCAGATCAGTGAGTCGCGCTTGAAGAGGCGCTCGCACTCATCCGCCCATACGTTCGCCTTCGGATTGCCCTGCTTGTAGAGGGCATTGTTCTGAGCCTGGGCAAAATACATCTGATGCAGGTTGCTCATCATCTCGATAGGGAAGAGGATGATCTGGCGGTAGGCATCGTGATAGGCTGCCGGCAGACTGTTGTATTGGCGCAAGGCATCTGCTTCGAGCTGGAGATGCTGGTTCACCACCTCCTGCCATTCGCCGTTCTCCAGACTGTAGGTGTTCTTGTCGAGCATCTCCGGAGTGCAGCGGCCGTTGTATTTGCATACGAGGTTCAGGATGCGTGCCGCTTCATCAGCCTGCGATTCGCCGAACTGCTGGGCGCACCAGTCGCGGGTGTGGCGGGTGATGCTGTTTACATCGTATTTGCGAGGATTCCAAGCCATGTCCATAAACTGGCTGATAGGATATTCCATCGGCTTGAGGTCGCCCACGTTGAGAATCCAGAGTCGGTCGATGCCGTTCTCATAGGCAAGCGTCAACTGCTCCCAAGGGTTCTGCACAGGGGTAACATTGAGCATCTTCGAGTTTCTTGGCGCACCCACGTAATCTACGTGATAGTACAATCCCCAACCGCCCTTGTGCTTGCGTTCCTTGTCGTTAGGCACACGGCGTACGTTGCCCCAGTTGTCATCGCAGAGCAGCAGGGTTACGTCATCAGGTACCTTCATACCCTTGTCGTAGTAATCCAGCACCTCTTTATATAATGCCCATACCTGCGGTGTCTCGCTTGCCTTCTTTCCCGTTACATCAGCGATAATCTTGCGCTGGTCGTTGATGATGTTGGTCATCAGTCGTGTATCAGCCTCTTCGCTCATCGCCTCATCGCCGTCGCCACGCATTCCGATGGTTACAATCTGTTCGGTTCCCTTCATTCGTTCTATGCCTTCACGGAAGAACTTCTGCAGGTTAGCCTTGTTCTTCTGATAGTTCCAAGGTCCCCATCCCTTTCGGTTGCGGGCGTATTCCTGGTGGTTGCGTGCCATCGGCTCATGATGCGAGGTGCTCATCACCACGCCCATTTCATCTGCCGTCTTCTCGTTCTCCGCATCGTCGGCATAGAAAGCCCAGCCCCACATGGCTGGCCACATCATGTTGCCCCTGAGGCGCAGCACCAGTTCGAAGACGCGCTGGTAGAAGCGGTGGTCGCCATACTCGGTGCCGTATGTATTCTTCACCCACGAGGTGAGGCAAGGTGCTTCGTCGTTGAGGAAGATGCCACGATATCTGACGGCTGGTTCGCCATCGGTATAGATTCCCTTGTTTACGAAGATGGAATCGTGATGAACCACGGGCACGTCAGCCCAGTCATACCAAGGCGATACGCCCATCTGCTGGGAGAGTTCGTAGATGCCATAGATGGTGCCTCGGCGGTCGCTTCCTGCGATGACGAGCTGCTGATCTACGAGGGTGATGATGAATTTCTCGCGCTTGCCCTTGAGTTGTCGGGCATCGATGCGTTTCTGGCGCACCAGCTGGTCGATGGCGGCAGAATGGCCCAGGGTTCCTACCAGGATGCCTGGCTGGGAGTTTTTGCCATGGGTACTGCCATACAGGGAGGTGAGGGTAGCCTGACATCCGCTTACCTGACGGAAGTCCTTGATAAGTGCCTGGACCGCATAGCTTACACCCTTGCAGTCGTTGGCATCCATATAGATTTCAACCCGGTTGCCTGGGTTGAGAAGTACATCGCCCTGATGGAAATGTACGAATTGCTGGGCTGCCTGCACGCTGAAAGAAGAGAGCAGGGCAGCGCATAACATAATTGATTTTTTGATCTTGTTTAGTCTCATAAATAATAATTGCTGTTGTGGGTGCAAAGGTAGGAAAAGTTTTGGGAATATTCTTTGCTGGATGTAATCTCTTCTTTTTTATATGTTTCATTTGTGCATTTCTGGGCCTTTCTCTTTGCTTTTTCAAAGATTTATCGTACCTTTGCATAAGAAAAGCTGCACTCGGCAAATTGAAAGCAAGCTTTCTTTGCGCTCGTTTGCATTTTCTTTGCACATAAAAATAAGAGGATTAGAATTATGATAGACAAACCGACGATAGCACGTATCATGGACTCCACCAAGATAGAAGAGGTGGTGTCTGAATTCGTCACGCTCAAAAAGCGCGGCATCAATTATGTCGGCTTGTGTCCTTTCCATAACGATTCCCATCCATCCTTCTCCGTTTCTCCTACGCGTGGCATCTGCCACTGCTTTACCTGCGGAAAGGGTGGCAATGCCATCAACTTCCTGATGGAGCTGGAGCAGATGACTTATCCTGAGGCTCTGAGATGGTTGGCTGACAAATACCATATCGAGATTCAGGAACGCGAGATGACCAACGAGGAGAAGCAGCGCGAAAACGAACGCGAATCGATGTTCATCGTGAATGAATGGGCGGCGAAATACTTCCAGGACATCCTGCAGAATGATGTGGACGGTAGAGCCATCGGCATGCAGTATTTCAGAAGCCGAGGATTCAGAGATGACATCATCAGGAAATTCCAGCTGGGATTCGCCCTGAACCAGCGCACGGCGCTCTTCGACGAGGCGGTGAAGAAAGGATATCAGCCGAAATACCTGGTGGATACCGGTCTCTGCTTCAAGGTGGACAAGGAGGAAGCGGGCAACAAGAGCGGACAGGATAAGTATCTGGACCGATTCTCCGGGCGTGCCATCTTCCCGTGGCTGAGTGTGAGCGGAAAGGTGGTGGCTTTCGGCGGACGTGTGCTGGATACCCGTACCAAGGGTGTGAGCCAGAAATACGTGAACTCGCCCGACAGTATCATCTACCACAAGGAGCGGGAGCTCTACGGACTGTATCAGGCAAAGAAGGCCATCGCCAAGGAAGACTGCGTGTATATGGTGGAGGGATATACGGATGTAATCTCCATGCACCAGTGCGGCATCGAAAACGTGGTGGCCAACTCGGGTACGGCGCTGAGCATCCATCAGATCAGACTGCTCCACCGATTCACCAGCAACATCGTATTGCTCTACGACGGCGATGCTGCGGGCGTGCATGCAGCGCTGCGAGGTACCGACATGCTGCTGGAGGAGGAGATGAACGTGAAGGTGCTCTTCCTGCCGGATGGAAACGACCCGGACAGCTTTGCCCGAAGCCATACCGCTGCAGATTTCAGAAAATACATAGAGGAAAACCAGAAGGACTTCATACAGTTTAAGACCGACCTCTCGCTGAACGGCGTGACCGATCCGGTGAAGAGAAGCCAGGCAATCAACAGCATCGTGGAGAGCATCTCAAAGATCAAGAACCAGATTACCCGAGCCTCTTATATCACCGACTGCGCCCACCGGCTGGGCGTGAACGAGGCGATTATCGTGAATGCGCTGAACAACTTCGTGAGAAACGGCATGAGCGAGCAGGTGAAGGCTGAACGGCGCGCAGCTGGACTGAGAGACCCGAAGGCTACTGCCCCACAGCAGGGAATGCAGGCTGCTATGAGGGGCGTGACGCCGCTGGACAAGCTGCTGGAGGTGGAGGACCTGCTGGTGAAGCTGATCATACACCACGGAGAAAAGCATATTGTGGTGAAGGATGTGGAGGGCAACGATATAGAACTGCCGATAGCACAATATATCTATCTGGATATGTCGGGCGATGAGTTCAGGTTCCATAACGAACTTTATAACAGAATCTTGCAGGAAACGCTGGAGCATCTGGAGGATGAGAACTTCGTGGCAGAAACCTATTTTGCCAACCATCCGAATCCGGAGGTGAGCAGGATTGCCAGTCTGCCGACGGGAGAACAGGAGGTTTCTACGGCGAGTCTGCAGCTGCAGCTGAATGCTGAAAAGCTGCGCCAGTTTGTCTTCAAGGATCTGCTGAGCTTCCGCACACATTATATCGCACAGCGACTGATAGAGGTGCAGCAGGAATTTGCCAGAAATCCTTCGAACAGGGAACTGGTGGAGGAGTTTATGAAACTGAAGAAGATGAACTCGCTGCTTGCCAGCCAGACCAACTCGGTATTCAACTAGATTAAAAAAGAAAGGTATGATATATATTCATTGGATTTATCTCTTGCTTTATATGGCAATCATGATTCCCGCTATCACCACCGTCTTGATGGACAACCGACAGCCCGCCAAGACGATGGCGTGGATTCTTGTGCTTGCCTTCATGCCTTTCGTGGGAATCATCTTCTACATCTTCTTCGGGCAGAACACGAGAAAGGAACGGCTGATCAGCGATAGAAGCATGGACCAGTTGACCAAGCGCTCGATGCTGGAGTTTGCCGAGCAGGAGAATCTGCATATCCCAGCCAACAACAAGCCGCTGATGAATCTCTTTACCAATCAGAACTGGGCATTCCCGTTTAAGGACAATCAGGTGGATATCTTTACCGATGGTTATGAATTCATCTTCTCCTTATTATATAATATAGGTAAGGCTCAGCATCACATCCATCTGGATACCTACATCTTCGAGGATGATGCCCTGGGCTATCTGGTGGCTGATGCCCTGATAGACAAGGCGGAACAGGGAGTGGAAGTCAGACTGATATACGATGACGTGGGCTGCTGGAAGGTGAAGGATGCCTTCTTTGAGCGCATGAGGGAAGCGGGCATCGATGTGCATTCGTTTATGCCGGTAAGGTTTCCGGCGTTTACCAGCAAGGTGAACTACCGCAATCACCGCAAGATATGCGTGATAGACGGCAGGGTAGGATTCATCGGTGGTATGAACATTGCCAAGCGCTATGTGAAGGGCACCGGGAAGCAGAAGTGGCGCGATACGCATCTGAGGATAGAGGGCGGAGGCGTGTATGCCCTGCAGCGTGCTTTCCTGATAGACTGGTATTTTGTGGATCGCACCTTGGTGTCAAACCGAAAGTATTATCCTCCGGTGGATTCGAAAATCAGGAATAATTGTCTGGTGCAGGTAGTAACGAGTAGTCCGATTGCTCCATGGCCTGATATCATGCAGGGATATGTGCGCATTCTGCTCCAGGCGCAGAAGTATGTGTATATGGAGACGCCTTATTTCCTGCCTACCGAACCTGTGCTTTTTGCGATGCGCACGGCGGCGCTGGCGGGAGTAGATATCCGCCTGCTGATGCCTAGACATTCCGATGCCAGGATGGTGGAGTGGGCTTCGCGTTCTTATCTGATGGAGGCGATAGAGGCTGGCGTGAAGGTTTATCTCTATACGGGTGGATTCAATCACAGCAAGTTGCTGGTGAGCGATGACAACCTCTGTACCGTGGGCAGCACGAATGTGGATTTCCGCAGTTTCGAGAATAATTTCGAGGCGAATGCCTTCTTCTATGATGAGGAAATGGCTCAGAGAATCAAACGGATTTATCTGAAGGATGAATCCAGCAGCATTTTGGTGGATGATGTGGCGTATTTCGTAAAGCGCCCGTTCCTGAAAAGATTGTTCGAGAGTATTGTAAGATTGCTTTCGCCGCTGCTGTAATTAGGCACGGATTTTTATTAAGCCGTGCCTAAATTTGCTTTTATCTGAATATCGAGAAGTTTACGCTTCCGTAACTTCTATGCTCCAGGAATCTTGGATGGTCGGAGAAATCGTAGTTCTTGCCATGCTCGAAAACGAAGATGCCCTCTTCGTTCAGAAGATCGCCATTGAGTACGAGGTCTGGAATCTCGGGAAGCTTCTCCAGTGCGTATGGCGGATCGGCAAAGATGAAATCGAACTTCTGCTTGCAGGTTCTCAGGAAGCGGAATACATCGCCGCGAATCAGAAGATCCCTGTCTTCGCCCAGTTTCTTGAAACACTCGCGGATGAAGTTGGCATGGTCGCGGTCGGCCTCTACGCTGATTACTCGGCTGCATCCACGGGATACCAGTTCCAGCGAGATGCTGCCTGTGCCGGCAAAGAGGTCGAGGGCTGTGGCATCCTCGAAATCGATGTAATTCTGCAAAACATTAAAGATGTTCTCCTTTGCGAAATCTGTAGTTGGTCGCGCCTTGAACGAACGTGGTATGTCGAAGTGGCGACCCTTATATTGTCCTGTTATGATTCTCATAATTAGCTTTTAACTATCAATTTTTAACTATTAACTTTTAACAATCAACTTTTAATAATCAATTCCTACTTGCTTAAGTAGAGCGTCAGCAGATCGAACGGCATTCCCTTGATTTCCGTGATGGGCGCACGATTGAATTCGGCGCTTGGATTCAGGAGAAAAGTCTTCTTGACATAGAGCTTGGCATTGTAGAGGAACCAATCCTTATCCGGAATATCGCCCGAAACATGCAGCTCATCCTGCATCTGCTGCAATCCCAGCTGCTTCCATACGAAGAGGATGAAGTAGAGTGCATCCTTGGCATAATCAGCCTGGAAGGAATTGTAGAACTTGAATCTGTTTTTCTCGAAACAGAAGATGTCCACCTTCTTGTCGTGGAAATACGCATAGAGCTTGTGGTTGATACCCGTGAAGCTGCGCTTGTGCAGATAGTTCCACATCGGCTGCATGATAGGAGTGAAGCGCACATCCTGGAAGTTGTCTTCTATCACCATCTTCAGATCCTTGTTGATCGGGAAAACGGCCACCACATTCAGATTCGGCTGCACCCTGTAGAGGATGGCATCGCTGTGGCTGCCCGTGAAGGCATGCTGATAGAGCACGGTGAGGTCTTCCTCGTGGAATTCCTCGATAGGTACCAGCAGGATAGGCGTATCGATATAGACACGCACCTTCTGATAGCCGCGCTGCAGGAGTTCGCTTTCGCCGAAAGCCTGTCTGAGGTTGGCTGCTATCGATACACCGCTTTTCACGGTGTAAGGTTCGTATATCAACTGGTGCTCGGCTTCGCGATCTACAACCGAGAAGCTGAGTGTATTCTTGCTCACACGGATGGTGAGTCGTGCTTGCTGTGTTCTTTTCTTACCAATTACTTGCATTGTCGTTGTCTTTGGTGATGTCTCCGATCTTTAATCCAGGGAAGTTGCCGGCATCGGAAGCTTTTTCTGTTACCTGTTGGATCGCCTCCTCGTTGAGACCATCGAGATAGTCTTCGTAGGTGGCTCCACATTCCATCAGCGGAATCTGCTTTCCGCTTTTATGGATAATGGTAGTGGCGGCGAGCGAGAATTTCCTGCCATCGGAATAAGGGATGAGGGTATCCTCAGCCTTGAGATACTTCGCCTTGACGAGGACAGCGAAATCGCCGGTATAGACTCCGTGCTTCGCCCTGTATCTTTCTTCGGCAGAACGGATGAGCATCAGTTTCTCCTTCACCTCGGCTTCGCGGTTCGCCATCTGTTTCTCGAAGATGAGAGGCTGGCTGATACTGAGAGCGCAAAGTAGCATCATGATGATGACGCAGGCGCCCAGGATGGCATTATTGTTTATTTTTCTTAATTTCATTCTCATTTCAAAAAGTATTAGTACTTTTGCATCTGCTTCTGCAGCTTATCTTCTGCAAAGATAATGCAAGTGAGCGCAATGAAAGCTTGCTTTCACATTGCCGAGTGCAGCTTATCTTCTGCAAAGATAATGCAAAACGGAGACAACGCAAAATATTTGGTATTGAAATTATTAATTATTAAAGGATAAATAACAAATTGATGATAATAGACGAGCTAAAATATAAGATATTGCAGCAATTTGGCTTTCCGCCAACCCAGGAACAGGCACATGCCCTGGAGGTGTTTGCTGAGTTTCTTACCGATAGAGATCCGCATGCCGTGATGATTCTGCGAGGTAGTGCGGGTACGGGTAAGACAACGCTCTCGGGTGCCATCGTCAGGACCCTGAAGGAGATTCGTCAGAAGGTGATGCTCCTGGCACCTACGGGTAGGGCTGCGAAGGTTTTCTCGCTGAACAGCGGTTCGCCTGCCTATACCATCCATCGCCGTATCTATCGTGAAAAATCGTTTTCGGGGGTAGAGGGACAGTTTAATCTGAATGATAATCTCTATACCGATACGCTTTTCATGGTAGATGAGGCATCGATGATTGCCAATATGGGATTGGGAGGGATGAGCTTCGGAAGCGGATGCCTGTTGGATGACCTGGTGCATTTCGTGTATCAGGGACGGAACGACCGCTTGCTGCTGATAGGTGACAAGGCGCAGTTGCCTCCTGTCGGAGAGGAGGAATCGCCAGCCCTGCATGCAGCGATGCTGGAGGGATATGGACTGAAGGTGTATGAATGTGATCTGAACGAGGTGCTCCGACAGAGCGAGGAATCGGGTATTCTCTATAATGCCACGATGATCAGACAGATGATTACGCATGATGACATTACCCAACTTCCGAAGATTCATTTCGCTGGCTATTCGGATATCAAGCAGATGCCTGGAGCCGAACTGATAGAGGCTCTAGCCGACAGCTATCACCATGTGGGGCTGGACGATACCATCGTGGTGACCCGCAGCAACAAGCGTGCAAACATCTTCAATCAGGGCATCCGCAATATGGTGCTGGATAGGGAGGAAGAGCTTTCGCAGGGCGATATCCTGATGATTGTGAAGAACAATTATTACTGGATGGAAGAAGAGAGGAAGAGTAATAATAAACTTCAAAGCAACGAGATTCCTGCTTTTCTGGCGAATGGCGATCGGGCGAAAGTGCTGAAGGTGCGCCGCCGCATTGACCTCTATGGCTTCCGCTTTGCCACGTTGCTGCTCCAGTTTCCCGATTACGGCAACTATGAGCTGGAAGCTACGGTGCTGCTGGATACATTGACGAGCGAGGCGCCTGCCCTGACACATGAACAGCAGGAGCAGCTTTTCCATCAGATAGAAGAGGATTATCAGGATATTCCGCTCAAGACAGATAGGATGAAGGCAATCCGACAGGATCAGTTCTTCAATGCCCTGCAGGTGAAATTCGCATACGCCGTAACCTGCCACAAGGCGCAGGGCGGACAGTGGGCACATGTGTATGTGGATCAGGGGTATATGACGGATGATATGCTCAATCCCGACTATATCCACTGGCTCTATACCGCCTTTACGCGAGCTACGGAAATGCTGTATCTGGTGAACTGGCCGGAGACGCAGACGGTTCAATGTTAGAGAAAAAAGTAAATAAATGACAGAAAGTTTGATAGTCTGAGAAAAAAGTCGTACTTTTGCAACGAATTTATTAATTTATCATATAAAGAAGTAAATGGAAAATAGAAAAGTAGCTTTAATTACAGGTATCACAGGTCAGGATGGCTCTTACTTAGCTGAATTGTTGTTGAGTAAGGGGTATGATGTTCACGGAACAATCCGTCGCTCATCTACCGATTATCGCGAGCGCATCGCACATTTGGAGGGTACCCCAAACTTTCACCTTCATTATGCCGACCTCGGTGACTCTATGAGCATCATCCAGGTGATGAACAAGGTGAAACCAACCGAAGTTTATAATCTCGCAGCTCAGAGCCACGTACAAGTGAGCTTCGACTCTCCTGAGTTTACAGCCGACGTAGATGCAACAGGTGTACTCCGTATTCTGGAGGCAATCCGCCAGTGCGGTTTGGAGAAGACTTGCCGTATGTATCAGGCTTCCACATCTGAGCTTTATGGTAAGGTAGAGGAGGTTCCTCAGAACGAGAACACTCCATTCCATCCTTATTCTCCATACGCAGTTGCCAAGCAGTATGGCTTCTGGATTGTCAAGGAGTATCGTGAGGCATACAATATGTTCTGCTGCTCGGGTATTCTCTTCAATCACGAGAGTGAGCGCCGTGGTGAGACTTTCGTTACCCGCAAGATTACATTGGCTGCAGCCCGTATCAAGCAGGGCAAGCAGAGCAAGCTCTATCTCGGTAACCTGGATTCTCTCCGCGACTGGGGTTATGCCAAGGATTACGTAGAGTGTATGTGGTTGATTCTCCAGGCAGAGAAGCCAGAGGATTTCGTGATTGCAACAGGTAAGCAGCACTCAGTTCGTGAGTTCGCCCAGTTGGCTTTCCACCACGTAGGCATCGAACTGAAGTGGGAAGGCAAGAATGAGAACGAGAAGGGTATCTGCGTTGAGGGTCCTGAGGAGCTTATCGGCAAGACTCTCGTTGAGGTTTCTCCAGATTTCTATCGTCCTACCGACGTGGTTAACCTCTGGGGTGACCCAACAAAGGCAAAGGCTAAGCTCGGCTGGAATCCAAACACCACCTCTTTTGAAGATCTCGTCAAGATCATGGTAGAGAGCGATATGGCCAAGGTGGCTGCCGAGGCTGCCGGTGAGAAGGTTCGCTGCAACCTCGTGGAATACTTGGAGAAGGGTATTGTTAAGTAATAGTTAACAGTTGATAGTTTACAATAATAATCAATGTTATCAAAAGATTCTAAGATTTATATAGCAGGACACCACGGACTCGTGGGTTCTGCTATCTGGAATAACCTCGAGAAGAGAGGCTATCACAATCTGGTGGGTCGTTCTCACAAAGAACTCGACTTGACCGACCAGTATGCAGTAGAGAAGTTCTTTGATGAGGAGAAGCCGGATGCTGTGGTTTTGGCCGCAGCCTTCGTGGGCGGAATCATGGCGAATTCGCTCTATCGTGCCGACTTCATCATGCAGAATATGAAAATGCAATGCAACGTAATCAGTAATGCTTATTCTCATGGTGTGAAGAAGCTCCTCTTCCTGGGCTCTACCTGCATCTATCCGAAGGATGCTCCGCAGCCAATGAAGGAGGATGTGCTCCTCACTTCTCCGCTGGAATACACCAACGAGGAATATGCCATCGCCAAGATTGCCGGACTGAAGATGTGCGAGAGCTACAACCTTCAGTATGGTACCAACTATATCGCTGTGATGCCAACCAACCTCTATGGTCCGAACGATAACTTCCACCTGGAGAACAGCCACGTAATGCCTGCGATGATGCGCAAGATTTATCTTGCCAAGCTCATCCACGACGGCGACTGGCACAGCATCGAGGTAGATATGAACAAGCGTCCTATCAATCCTACAGACAAGCTCCGTGCCATCATCGGCGAGGGTAATGTGGATGGAAACAACTCTCATGAGCGCATTCTGAAGGCACTGGAGTTCTATGGCATCTACGACAACAAGGTGGTGCTCTGGGGAACCGGAACACCGCTCCGTGAGTTCCTCTGGAGCGAGGATATGGCAGATGCCAGCGTACATGTGCTCCTGAATGTGGATTTCAAGGACATCATCGGTATCGAGAAGTACAGTTCTGTATTCTATGGTGCCAAGGTAGATGGTGCCGTGGATAGAAACAATTCTGAGGGCCGTGGTGGCGCTATCCCATCTCTCGGTGAGATTCGCAACTGCCACATCAATGTGGGAACCGGTAAGGAACTCACTATCCGTGAACTTTCTGAGCTTGTAGTAAAGGCGGTAGGTTTCGAGGGTGAGGTTGAGTTTGATGCCAGCAAGCCTGATGGAACCCCAAGAAAGCTCATCTCAGTAGATAAGCTTCATAGCCTCGGCTGGACTCACAAGGTAGAGATCGAGGATGGTGTGAAGAAGCTCTTCGACTGGTATCAGGAGAGTTTGAAGGACTAATCTTTTGGTAGAGAAATATGAAAAGCGATGGACTGCTGAAATCCATCGCTTTTTCGTTTTGTATTATTTGTGGATAATATAAAAATAAAAAATCCGATTCTCATAATGAAAACCGAATCTTTATATCTTTGAGTTATTTTTGGGAAAAGTGGGTAGTGATGGATTCGAACCACCGAAGGCATAGCCAGCAGATTTACAGTCTGCCCCATTTGGCCACTCTGGTAACTACCCAAAAGCTTTTGAATTGCGAACTTTCTTTATTTGATAAAAGCTTTGTTCTTAAAAGCGAGTGCAAAGGTAGTGCTTTTTTTTCATTCCACCAAATTTTTCTGCATCTTTTTTCACTTTTTTCTCAAAAAACTTCATTTTCCCCCTAAAAAGAAGGTTTTTGCCCTTTCAGGGCGTCTTGTTGACTGCCATTATACCCAGGGTGTTGCCCTGGGCTAGGAGCTTCTGCCCTTTACCTTTCCCTTCGGCCGGTGACCGTTGGTTCAGGGCGTGAGGGGGTATGAGCTTTTATCCTTTTACTTTTTACCCTTTAACTTTTATAATGTGGTGTCTGCGATGTTTTCTCGACAATCTTCTGTGCTTGTAGTGCTCGATTTTCTTGATAGAAACGAAGACGGTTAAGCCCAAGACCACTGCAAGAAGGAAAATCACGATGCCACCACCCAGGTTGTCACCCTTTACTTTCGACCACATATCCAGAACTTCCGGAGTATGATCACCGGCATCATGAATCATCGCACATCTTGCCACTACCGTGCTGTCAGGATACATAATCGGGTTGAGATGCGCCTTTCTGCCTTCCTCTCCGAAGAAATAAGCCAGATTCACCGTCTCAGGATAAGCCTCCTTGTCGCTCATTGCTTCGAAGACCTTCTTGCCCGCTATACTGCTCACATATCCCGTGGTTTCCATATTAGCGAGAGCCACATCCTCTCGGCAGAGATAGTTGATGAAGTAGGAAGCAGCCTTCGGATTGCGGGAATACTTCGGAATCACCCATCCGTCGAACCATACATTGCTTCCCTCTTTAGGAACTTCGTATCCCAGATCTACGCCCACTTTCCCGGCTTCTTCTATCGCCCAGACCGCATCACCGCTCCAGGTCATGTTCAGATAAGCCTTGCCTTTGGTCATCGTCTCCTTGCCGAAATCAGCCTCCCATCCCTCGATGTTCGGTTTCAGCGCTTTCAGCTGTTTCTCTACGATGGCAACTGCTTTTGGCGAATAATCGTTCATCAGTTCCGGAACGGTCACCTTGCCGGCAGCCAGTTCCTTGCGGTGCTCCCAGATCAGGGCGGTGCCGTAAGAATCGCGGTAGGAATCCTTCATAAGAAGTTTGCCACGATATCTGGGACTCCACAGCGTGCCCCAGGTTTGCGCGTCTTTTATAGGTACGTGTACCTTATTATATAAGATGCCGCAGGTTCCCCACATATACGGAACGGCATAATTGTGGGCGATTCTGCCATGATTCGAGGTGGCGTCAATCTGCTTCACGATGTATGGCGACACGTTCTTGAGATAATTCGACGTCTTGCCGAAAGCGGTGTCGATAGGCAGCAGAAGGTCTTTGCGAAGCATTCGCTCAATGATGTATTCTGATGGGCACACCACATCATAATCTTCGTGACCACGCTCAATCTTGGTGAGCATCACTTCATTGATGTCGAAGGTCTGGTAGATGACGCGGATCTTCTTGCCCGTCTGCTCCTCATACCATTTCGGGAATTCAGCAAGAATATCCTCATCGATGTAATCTCCCCAGTTGTAAACCTTCAGAATCTCCTCTCTGTTCTCCTTATTGTAACAGGAAGAGAGCGGCAGAATCATCAGCAGGCTCAGGAAGAGAAAAGCAATTGTCTTAACTCCTTTAACTCCTAAAAATATCTTGTTCTTCATTCTTATTTCTTCTTGTTTTTATCCGAACGACGATTGATGATAATCAGCATCACGAGCACCAATACGAAGATGATCGTACTCAGCGGACGAAGTTCCGGCGTCAGGCCTCCCTTTCTGGCATCGGCATAAATGAAGGTGGAGAGTGTCTCCAATCCCTCGTTTCCGATAGTGAAGATGGTGACGGCGAAATCGTCGATACTCATCGTGATGGCGAGCATGAAGCCCGAAATCATACCGGGCAGAATCTCCGGAATAATCACCTTGCGCAATGCCTGCATCGGAGAAGCACCCAGGTCGAGTGCCGCTTCATAGAGGTTCGGGTTCATCTGCTTCAGTCTAGGCATCACACTCAGGATGACGTAGGGCAGACAGAAAGTGATGTGAGAGAGAACCACCGTGGTGTAGCCCTGCGGAATGCCCAGCGTGATGAAGAGCAGGAAGAGCGAGATACCGATGATGATGTCGCCGTTCAGAATCGGGATATTGTTGACGAACTGGATGGCGTTTCTCGCATACCGGTTTCTCAGATTGTAGATTCCGATGGCGGTGAGGGTTCCGAAAATCGTAGATACGGTGGCGGTGATCAGTGCGATGGTAATCGTATTGATGAGTGCCGCCGTGAGCGAGTGGTGGGTGCCTTCTACGAAGAGATTCTTGTAGAGCTGCAGCGAGAAGCCCGTCCAGTTGCCCATGACCCTGGCCTCGGTAAACGAGAAGATGACGATGATGAGGATAGGGGAGTAGAGCAGCAGCAGGAGCAGCCACAGATAACCCTGACAGAATATCTTCTTCATCATATCCCTGGTAAATAGTGAATTCATCATCTGATACCTCCTTCCTGTTTACTGCCGTCGCCGGCGATGAGTGTTGATGCACCGATGAGGAAGAGCATGATGAGCGAGAGGGCTGCACCATAGTTCCACATCGAATTGTTGATATTCTCCTGGATGGTGGTACCGAAGAGCTTGATGTTGTTCATCGTGAGCAACTCTGAGATGGCGAAGGTTGAGATGGTTGGCATGAACACCATCAGGATTCCGCTTGCCACGCCCGGCATCGACAGAGGCAGTATCACCTTATAGAACTGTTGCCAAGGCGATGCGCCCAGGTCTTCGGCTGCCTCGATATAACTGCGGTCCATCTTCTGGAGGGTGTTGTAGATTGGATAGATCATGAAGGGGATGAAGTTATATACCATACCGAACAGCAGTGCTCCCTCGCCCAGTGGCAGGTCGGCGAAATCGAAGAGTGCCACGGTAGCGAGTGTTCTCACCAGGATGTTCACCCACATGGGCAGGATGAAGAGCATCACGATGGTATTGGCATACTTCATCTTGGTCTGCGTGAGTATATACGCTGCCGGATAGCCCAGCAGGATACAGAGCAGGGTGTTGAGAAAGGCGATTCCGATGGAATACACAAAGGTATTGATGGCTTCGGGATGCGCCAGGAATTTCTGGAAATTATAGAGCGTGATGTGACCATACTCATCGGTGAATGCGAAGAACACGATGAGCAGCAAGGGGAGCATCACGAAAATTGCCGCGAAGATGGCGTATGGAATCGACCAACTCTGTCGCGAAGAGATAAACTTAATGAGTTTCAATTTCTGATCTACAATTTTATAATTTAATAAGTAATCACTAATTTCTTTCTTCTTTTTCGAATAATAGGAAAACTTCTTTTCGAATTTACTGGAATCTGATATTCTTTCGAGGAATGGTGATTGCTACGTGGTCGCCCAGATCCCATACATCCTGTGTATCCACATAGAGCTTCTCGCCCCAGTCGGTGTCGATGGTCAGGTGATAGTGGTCGCCCTTGTAAAGGATGAAGCTGATGTCGCCCGTAAAGGTTCCTTCGCTCTCGTTGTCGAAGAGTTCGATCTTTCCGAAATCCACGTTGACATTAATCACTTCCTTGCCGTCTTCATCGGTATGAATCAGATTCTTCTTATCCTCCGGAATCTCTATCTGGTATTCGCAGCCCAGGAACTCGATGGTGCCGTCTCCATTCACCTTTGCTTCGAAGGTATTGGTGGTGCGCTCCTTCTTCATAATGTGGATGTTGTCGGGAATCACGCTCATGCCGATGCTCTGTCCCACCTCGAAATGCTTGTAGTTCTGAATCAGGAATTCGCAACCCTTGTCGCTTTCGGCAAGCATCTCGTAGTGTACGCCCTTGAAGATGGATGAGGTAATCTTGCCGACAAACTGGGCGTGCTCTGTGTCGGTGCTCACCTCGATATCTTCCGGTCTAATCACTACATCTACCTCCTGGTTGCATCCGAACCCCTTATCCACACAAGGAATCTCCGATCCGGCAACCTTTACCAGACAGTCGTGGATCATCGTTCCGCAGAGGATGTTGCTCTCGCCGATGAAATCTGCCACAAACGAATTGGCTGGCTCGTTGTAGATATCGGTAGGCGTTCCTATCTGTTGGATTTCTCCCTCGCTCATCACCACGATGGTGTCGCTCAGGGTCAATGCTTCTTCCTGGTCGTGGGTAACATAAACGAAGGTGATTCCCAGACGGTCGTGCATCTCCTTCAACTCCAGCTGCATGTCTTTTCTCATCTTGAGGTCGAGTGCTGCCAGCGGTTCATCGAGTAGGAGTACTTCCGGCTCGTTGACGATGGCACGGGCGATGGCGATACGCTGCTGCTGTCCACCCGAAAGCGAGTTCACGTCGCGATATTCGTAATCACTCATGTTCACCATTTTCAGGGCACGCTTCACCTTGGGTATGATCTGGTCTTTCGGCGTGTCCTTGAGTTTCAAGCCGAAAGCGATGTTGTCAAATACATTGAGGTGAGGAAACAGGGCGTATTTCTGAAACACCGTGTTCACGTTTCGTTTGTAGGGTGGCAGGTTGGTAATGTCGTTGCCGCTGATGGTTATCACGCCTTCTGTGGCTGTTTCGAATCCTGCCAAGAGTCTCAGAAGAGTAGTTTTTCCGCATCCCGAGGGACCGAGAATGGTCATGAATTCACCCTTTCTCACAAAGAGATTAATGTTGTTGAGGGCTGTTTTCTCGCCGAATCTTTTCGACACATTTTGTATGTCAATGATGTGCTGTGCAGTCTTGTTCATTTTATCGTTTAAATTTGGCTGCAAAGTTACTCATTTTCGACAAGAAAATGCTATAAAAATACAAAAAAATAGTCTCTGCAAGTTACAATCCTGTTGCAGAGGCTAAAAAAGTTTGATATGGAGATACAGAAGTCTAAGCTTCTGCATATTTATTCGTAATATATGCAAGAGGGGCTGCGTTGTTATGCAAGGAATGTGCCTCGCCCATCTTCTTAAGGAGTATGGTAAGCTGTTCTATGCTTCTGTCGAAGTCATAGTTCTTCCATCTTGCCTTGAAGAAGAAACTCTTTGGAATGGCCAGATAGCTTTCAGCGTTCTTCCAGAAGAGTACAGAGTTTGTATTTGTGTTAATCTGCTGGCAGTCTGCATAGTTGATCACGTAGATATTCTTGTTGCTGCCAATGCATTGTGGGATATAGACGATGCGTCTGTTGGTGATAACCAGTCCCTCTGTTCGGTTGTTCCAGATAGAAGTATCGCGAGCCAGCAGGATAATCTCGTCCTGTCTCAACTTGAAGTTCTCTCTAAACATCTCCTCTACTTTGCCAGGAATGTCTAGGATGAAGCAATCTGCATCATTACTCTGATGAATGATCGAAACATCGCCATAGCGATGAGCGCGTACGCCTTCTTCGAAAAGCTTCATACAATGAAAATCGTAATCGTATCGTTCCATAAGTTCTTCGTTAAAGATTATAAGTCATTTTATCATATTTCTAATAATTGTATTTGCAATAACATCTGTCTTCTGCTAAGTACCAATCATTTACTCTTTCTTGCCTCTCGTATAATATCTTTTTTAAAATAGCCGAGTGCAACGTCTCTTTGGCTGCAAATTTAAGGAAAAAAACGATAGGTTGCAAATTTTTAAGGGATTATTTTCAAAAAAGAAGGGAAATGAAACAAATTGAACCAGTTTGAACCAGTTTTTAGTGATTTGTTTTTGTTTTATGAGCAAAATGCTGTACCTTTGCCGCTATGATTGTAACAGTAGAATGGATGGAAGAGTGGTTTCGGCGTTTCGACCACGACTACTTCGGCGGCAAACTGCCCGTTCCGGAGTTGGGGCTGACCCGTGCCAAGACCCGCCTGGGACAGCTTGCCTACAAGCGTGCCACTCGCTGGGGGCGCACCAAACTCTATGATTTCAAGCTTTCCATGAGTACGTATTACGATATGACCGACCGGCAGGCAAAGAGTGTCCTGCTCCACGAGATGATTCACTACATCATCGGCTTTACCGGTTTGAAGGATACGGCTCCTCACGGCATCGTGTTCAGGGGGATGATGGATAATCTGAACAGGAAATACGGTTGGGATATCCGGGTGATGACTTCCACCAAGGGCTGGAAGGTGAGTGAGTGGGCAGAGGAGAGGCAGAAGGCAAAGGGACCGCAAACCTATCTGATGCTTGCCATCGAAATGCAGGATGGCAAGCATTATCTTTCGCGTGTGAATCCCAGCTTTGCCCGTCGCATCGAATCGAAACTGGCTCTGGTTCGCGAGCTCCGTTCTCATCGCTGGTACACCACCCAGGAGCCTTATTTTGAGGATTATCCGCAGGTGAGAAGTCTTCGGGGCAGACGAATCTCGAAATCCGATTTCGAAAAGCTTCGGAATGTGTTGACTCCATTCGAAATGTAAGTCCTGCGATGTATGATTGATAAAATGTATTG
Organism: Segatella sinensis; assembly: GCF_040095255.1. NCBI lineage: Bacteria > Pseudomonadati > Bacteroidota > Bacteroidia > Bacteroidales > Prevotellaceae > Segatella > Segatella sinensis. The sequence continues at coordinate 52,501 of NZ_JBBNGE010000004.1, forward strand.
TATATAAATGAATTAGAAAAAATAGAGATATCGTATGAAAAGAATGATTACCATTGCCTTCATGATGACGGTTGTCGTGATGATGGCGCATGCTCAGGGAGCATTGAAGAGAGTGTATAATGAGACTATCGACCCGATGACTCAGATAGACGAGGGATTGCAGAAGGCGAAGGCTGAGGGCAAGTTTGTGATTTGTCAGGTGGGTGGCAACTGGTGCCCATGGTGCCTGCGCTTTGCCGATTTCGTAGAGAAGGATACGGCGGTGAACAAGGCGGTGAACGATAACTTCGTGTATCTTCACGTGAATTACAATCCTCGCAAGAAGGAAGGCGATGCTTCTGTTGAGAAGGCTGCGCAGCTGATGAAGCGATTGAATTATCCTCAGCGTTTCGGTTTCCCAGTCTTCGTGGTTCTGGACGAGAATGGAAATGTACTCCATATCCAGGATTCCAGCTTCCTGGAGCAGGGCAAGGGCTACGATGAGCAGAAGACACTCCGATTCCTGAAGAACTGGACTCCTAAAGCGGTGAAGCAGTAAGGACGAAAAAATATAAAATAGAAAAGCAGTTAAGCTGCAGTTTTGAATAAAAAAGCTCCACATACCCAAAAGGGCGTGTGGAGCTTTTTATCATTATATGTCTTTTACATTTTTCCTTTTATGCGTCTTTTACAATCCTCTTGCCTTTAGGAAACCAGAGGCATCAGGTTCCTTCATACCCGTGAAATCGGTGAACATTTCCATCTGGTCCTTGGTATTACCACGGCTCAGAACCTTATCACGGAATGCCTGACCGATAGCTGGATCCAAGGCACCATGCTTGGCAAAGTAATCGGCTACATTCACGGCGAGCACCTCTGTCCAGAGATAGCTGTAGTAACCGGCAGCATAACCGCCACCCCATACGTGATTGAAATAGGTGGTAGAGTAGCGAGGAGGAATCTGGGAATTGAGCAGACCCACATTATTGAGGGCTTCCTTCTCGAAGGCACTTGCCATATATGGAGATGGAATCTCGTCTGGCGTCAACTCGTGCCAAGCCAGATCAAGGCAGGTAGCTGCAAGGTTCTCCCCCAAAGCATAGGCTGGCTGGAAGTTGATGCTCTTCAGCATGCGCTCCTTCAAGTCTGCTGGCATCGCTGCACCGGTCTCAGTGTGACGGGCGTAGTGATCGAAGATTTCTGGGATGCTGGCAAATGACTCGTTAAACTGTGATGGCATTTCCACGAAGTCGCGAGCCACTGCTGTGCCCGAAAGGGTATTGTAACCGCACTTTGACAACATGCCGTGGAGAGCGTGACCGAACTCATGGAACATGGTGCAAACCTCATCCCATGTAATCAGGGTAGGCTGACCCTCAGGAGCCTTGGCATTGTTGCATACATTATAGATAATAGGCAACTGTCCCCACTTGTCGCTCTGCTTGGCGAAGGCACTCATCCAGGCACCTCCACGCTTGGTAGGGCGACGGAAGTAGTCGCTGTAGAAGAGGGCGATAGGCTTGCCGCTCTTGTCGCTTACCTCGAATACTTTCATGTCAGGATGATAGGTAGGAATGTCCTTGCGCTGCTTGAAGTTCAGACCATATACACGATGAGCAGCATAGAATACACCATTTATCTGAACGCTATCCACATTGAAGTAAGGCTTGATTTCATCGTCAGAGATATTGAGCATCTCCTTCTTCATCTTGGCAGAATAGTAGAAGCGGTCGTATGGCTGGAGCTTGAAGTCCTTGCCCTCGCTCTTCTGTGCGTAAGCTTCGATTTCGCGGGTCTCGGCATCTGCCTTAGGAGCGTATTCCTTGATGAGGCTCTGCAGGAAGTTGTTTACGTTCTTGGCAGTCTTTGCCATCGTCTTCTCCAGTGAATAGTCAGCATAGGTGCTGTAGCCCATCAACTGTCCCTTCTCGGCACGGAGCTTGGCAATCTCGGTTACGATAGGGAAGGTGTTGAACATAGGGTCGGTACCGTCGGCACGGTGGATGCTTGCCATGTAAACCTTGCGGCGGAGCTCACGGTTCTGGAGATTGGTGAGGATAGCCTGCTGGGTAGTGTTCACGATGACGATGCAGTATGGAGCCTTGTTGCCCAGGCTTTCTGCATCTTTTTTGCACTGTGCGATGTCGGCGTCGCTGAGTCCGGCAAGTTCTTCCTTGCTGTTCACCCAAACCACAGAGTTGTTGGTAGCTGCAGGAAGAAGATTGCCAAACTGCTCCTGGAGGTCTGAGATGCGTGTGTTGATTTGCTTCATGCGCTCCATTTTCTCTGGAGAGAGCAGGGCACCTGAGCGGACGAAGCCTTTGTAGATGACTTCGGTGAGTTGCTTGTCTTCGCCCTTGAGCTTGTTGTACTCATGGTCGTAAACGTATTTGATACGTTCGAAGAGTTTCTGATTGAATGAAATCTCGTTGTCGAGGTCGGTGAGCAAAGGCATCACTTTCTTCTGAGCCTCTGCGATTCCAGGAGTCTTGTGTGCGCTGGTAAGACCGAAGAACACATTGGAAACACGATCCAGCAACATACCGCTGTTCTCGTAAGCGAGGATGGTGTTCTGGAAGGTTGGCTTCTTCTTGTTGCTGATAATCTTCTGGATATTGGCACGCTGTTCCTTGATACCTGCTTCGAAGGCAGGGAGATAGTCGCTCTCCTGAATCTTGCTGAAATCTGGAGCGCCGAAAGGAAGACTGCTCTTTACCAGGAGCGGGTTCTGGCGGTTGCCACCTGCATTCTGGGCAACCGATGAGGTTGGCATCTGCAAGAGTGTTGCAGCCAAACCGAGGGTAAGAAATGTCTTGTTGAAATTCATTTTTATTATTTTTGTATTGATTAGTCCGCCACTCCGATAGGTTTTTCCATATCTTCAAGTGCGAGTTCCACCTCTACATATTCAGATGGCGAATTTGAATACAAAGGTAATTATAATACATCACAATTCTGCATAAACGCAGTGAATTTTACGTTTATTTAGCAACTTGATGAAAACATCGCAGAATAGTTAAATAAGCACAAGATTTCGTCTCTTCTGCCGAATTATCTTTTAAAAACATTACTTTTGCAAAGAATAAAGAATAAAAGAAATAATTGAAATAATAAATGGAATCATCTTCAAAATGAAAAATAAAGGTTTATCATATTTCCTAAGATTGCAGGTTGCTTTCCTGTGGCTCTTGTGCATGGTGTTGTGTTCGCAGCTCCATGCACAGGAACATTTGACCCGCAATATGCTGATGTTGTCGAATCTTAATACGGACAATGGGCTCTCCAGTGCCCGTGTGTATTCGATAGTTGAGGCTGAAGATGGGGCTATGTGGATCAGTACCAAGCGAGGCGTTGACAGGTACAATGGTCAACAGGTACGGAACTATACATTGGCTACGGATATGCAGTTTAGTGATGCCTGTGGCAGAAACATCAAGTTGACTAAGAATAGCCAACAGCATATCTATGCCTATGATAATAAAGGAAAGATCTATATATATAATAAGGTGAAAGACACATTCCAACTCCAGGTCAATCTGCTGAATGTGCTTGGAGAAAGTGTGGTGCTCAATGACTTGTTGGTCGATGACAAGGGATGCTTTTGGATGGCATTGGATAAGGGCGTGTATAGGATGGCTCCTCAATCTATTGCTGGTAGCAAAGACAAAATAGCCCCTAGTTCGCCAAGCAAAGGAAAATACATTCTGAAGAACACGTATGTCAATCATATCCGATTCATAGGTAAACAGTTATTGATAGGTTCTCCTTCGGGAGTCTTCGCCTATTCATCGAATGCAGCCCAGCCTCGATTACTCTTGCGAGGGTATTCCGTTCTTTCGTCTTATCACGACGTGAAGGTTCATCAGATATGGTTAGGAACTTTCCATCGTGGCATTGTCTTGCTCGATGACAGAACCTGGAAGCCATTGTCTTCTCTCGCGCAATTCTCATCCTTGGCTGATATTCCGCTCATCCCTGTTCGTTCCATTATCCCCTACGATGTAGCCACCATCTTGATGGCGGTGGATGGAGCAGGTGTCTATGCCTACGACAAGAAGACCTGTAAGACGAATCTACTTTTGAATACGGATGGCAGACCGGAGAATGTATTGCATGGCAATGGCGTCTATGCCCTTTGCAAGGATCATCTTGGCGACCTTTGGATTGGCTCCTATTCGGGAGGTGTGGATATGGCTATTCCGATGGAGCATACCTTGGAGTTTGTGCGCCATGAGTATCTCAACAGCCAGTCGCTTATCAATAATGGTGTGAACGACGTCATGCAGAGCGTGGATGCACTGGGTCGCAATAGCAAGATATGGTATGCTACCGACAAGGGGGTGAGCATCTATGACGAGCAAACCCAACAGTGGCATCATGCCCTATATAATAAGGTGGTGCTTACCCTTTGTCAGACTGCCGACGGCAAGGTCTTGGCGGGAACCTATGGTGATGGCATCTTTCAGGTTCATGCCGATGGAAGCAGCAGTCGGGCTTACTCTGTGTCGAATGGCAAGTTAAAGACCGACTATGTGTATAGCATATTCAAGGATAGCGAAGGAGGCTTGTGGATAGGTTGTTTGGATGGAGACTTGGTACATATCCCATCATCATTAGAAAAGAATGGAAATGTGGCTAACTCTGTTAACTACTTGCCAATCAATGAAGTTCAGAGTATCGTGGAGTCTCCAGACAAGAAGAGTATTGCAGTGGGAACGTCTCATGGATGTTATCGTATCGACAAGCGAAGCCTTCGTGTCAGTAGATTCTTCTATCCGTCGGAATTTCCAGCTTTCGATTATAATTTCTTTGTCAATGCGATGGCTTTTCAGGATGCACGGCATATCTGGATAGCCACCGATGGAGGAGGCGTGTACCTTTACGATTGGCAGAAGCATCAGGTCAAGAACTATACTATCTCGCAGTCTTTGCCTTCCAACACCGTCTATGCCTTGGTCAAGACTCCAATTGGCAAGGTGTGGATGAGTACCGACAAGGGACTGGCTTTCATCAGTCATGGCAAGGTGACCAATCTCAACTTCTTCAAGGGATTGGAGCGGGAGTACAGGCGTATGGCTGTGGCCCGAATCCAAGACGGGCGAATGATTTTCGGAAGCAATGATGGTGCAGTGGTCTTGACATCCAAGTTTGCCAGGGGATTGAACTACAAAGCTCCTCTTCATATCACGGGTGTTGAGGTGGAAGGAAAGACTTTCGATGAGGCTGACCAACTGGAAGATTGGCATACAGAACTCTTCGGGATGTTGCAGGAAGGCAAGATGAATTTCTCTCATGATGAGAAAACCCTCATCGTGCATTTCGAGAGCATCAACTATCCGTATCAGCATGACATCCAGTATCAGTATTATCTGGAGGGGTACGACCATCAGTGGAGTGTGCCTTCTGCCTACCAGCAGGCTCGTTTTGCCAACTTGCCTCCTGGCAGTTACACCCTGCATGTCAAGGCAATGGGTAGGAGTAACGGACGCATATTGGGAGAATCCACCTTACGCATTCATATCGCCCAACCATGGTGGAACTCTTGGTGGGCATGGATTGTCTATCTCTGTATCTTAGGTTCTCTCGCCTATTTCGGCTGGGATTACTACAGGGAGCGTTTGCATCGCAAGTACTACGATGAAAAGATCAACTTCTTTGTGAATACCGCCCATAACATCCGTACCCCTTTGAGTCTTGTGCTGGCTCCTCTTGCCGATTTGGCGAAGGATGCTACACTGGGCGATAAGAGCCGAAAGTTCTTGGAGATGGCACAGCGTAATGGCGATAAGCTTCTGAAGATGGTGACCGAGTTGCTTGATTTCCAGAAAATAGCCGTAGCGAAGACACAAGTTCGCTTGCAGGAAGTGGAACTGTCTGTCCTCTTGCGTCAGCAGGTGGATAAGTTCCAGATGTCAGCCCAGGAGAAACGTATCAGTCTTCGGTTGGCAACCTGTGGACAGCATACCTTCTCTACCGATCTTTCTATGATGGATTTGATATTCGAGAATCTGCTCTCCAATGCCGTAAAATATACGCAGGTGGGTGGAACCATCACCGTTTCAGCTTCGCTCGATGAGGTTGCCAAGCAAGTCTGCATCCAGGTAAGCGATACCGGCATCGGTATCCCGAAAACCGAGGCCAAGCATATCTTCCAGAGTTTCTTCCGTGCCTCCAATGCGGTCAATTCTCAGGAGATGGGCAGTGGCTTGGGCTTGATGCTCACTCGCCAGCTTGTGCAGAAACTGGGAGGAAAGTTAAAATTCGAGAGCGAGGAAGGCAAGGGAACTGCTTTCTTGGTTGTATTGCCTGATAACGGAAATGTTGATGTTTCCGTTTCTTCCAAGCCAGCAAGTCTGCCGAAAACTTCAGATACCTCCGTGTCTGCCAATGAAAGAATAATATCAGAGGAACCCCTTAAGGACACGCTCCTTTTTGTAGATGACAACGAAGACCTCCGTCAATACATCCGTATGGCTTTCGCCGACCAATATCATGTAGTGGAGGTGGAGAGTGGCGAGGCTGCCTTGAAGTATCTGTCTGAGAATGGTGAGTGTGACATCGTGGTATCCGATGTGATGATGCCGGGTATGCAGGGCGACGAACTCTGCCGTCGCATCAAGGAAAACAAGGAGACCAGTTGGCTGCCTGTCATCCTCCTGACGGCGAAGGCTGGTCGCGATTTCATGATAGAAGGTCTAGACCTTGGAGCAGACGATTATATTGCCAAGCCGTTCGACTCAGCCATCCTTGCCAGCAAGATTGCGAGCATGTTGAAGAACCGTCGCCGTCTGAGTCAATACTATATGGAGCAAAGTATCGCCATCGTAAGAGGAGAGGACTCTGGGCAATCGTCTTCAAAGAGCCTGTTGCCAAGCGAACCTTCTCTGCCATCCGTGGCTTCCGATGAAACGAATAAATCATCTGATGAAGCAAATAAATCATCTGATAAAAAAGAACCGGATTTGGATCCGATGGACCAGTCTTTCGTTGAGAAAGCAACCCGTCTCGTTCTCGATAACCTGAGTGACACCGACTTCACCATCGACCGCCTTTGCCGGGAGATGGCGATGAGCCGTACTCTCTTTTATGGCAAGTTGAAGACTCTGACTGGGCAAGGACCGCAAGACTTCATGCGACTCATCCGTTTGGAGCAGGCTGCCCAGTATCTGAAGCAAGGCGATAGCGTCTTGGATGTCTCCGTGAAGACTGGATTTGTAAACGTAAAGTACTTCAGTACAGTCTTCAAGAAGCATTTCGGGGTGTCACCGAGTAAGTATGAATAAAATGAGCCATGTAAATGGCTGGTAAAGAAAGTAGGATTACTACCTTCTGATATTTAGCTGGTTATATATAAATGTAAGGTTTCAGACCTGGCGATAAGTCAGATTTGAAACCTTTTTTGTTTGCATTCTAACCTGGTTTTTCTCCCTATTCTGTACTTTTGCAGCCGAGTTCTTATAGTAACTCGCAATGAATAAACAATTAAACAGCAACTATAAACTAGGTTTAAAAATTTAATAATGAAAAGGAACTTTTTGAAAATCTGCTTGCTATTTGCAAGTATGTTTACTGCATTTTCTTGCAGTGCTAGTCCTTCGGTGATGGATACGCCAGATGCAAGCGAATCGATTCCTACCGCCCAGCAATGGAACAAGGATGTAGTAGGTTGGAATCTCGGCAATGAATTCGAGTGCTCAGCTCCTGGACAAGATGGTGAGTCGATGCAGATTGGCAACCCTGATGGTTCCATCCATGCAGAGACAGCCTGGGGCAATCCCGTTGTTACCAAGAAGATGATACAAGCCGTGAAGAAGGCAGGTTTCAATGCCATCCGTATTCCAATCCGTTGGCAGTGCCACATTACCAACGCTCAGGCGATGAGCATCGACAAGGTTTGGATAGCCCGTATCAAGGAGGTGGTGGGCTGGTGCCTTGAAAACGGTTTGAAGGTTATCATCAATGTGCATCATGAAAAATGGCTCGAAGGTCGTCCTACCTATCAATATAAGGAAGAAAACTGCCAGAAGCTTGCGCTCCTCTGGATGAATATCGCCTCTGAGTTTGCCAATTATGACAGTCGCTTGGCTTTCGCCGGTACCAATGAGGTTCACATCAGGGACAACTGGGACAAGCCTACTGCCGAGAACCTCGAAGTGCAGAATGCTTACAATCAGATATTCGTGGATATGGTTCGTGCCACAGGCGGCAACAATGCCAAGCGCCACCTCATCTTACAGACTTACGTTTGTAACCCTTGGTTTGGCATCGAGAATGGAGATTTCATCATTCCAAAGGATGCCGAAGGCAATGGCAACAACTATATGAGTGTGGAATTCCACTACTATCAGCCATGGAGCTACGCTGGCGATTGCACCTACGATTACTGGGGTGATGCTTACAAGGATGCAGGCAAGATACCTGCTGAAAACGAGAAGACGATGACGGATTTCTTCGACAAGGCGGTGAATACCTGGAGCAACAAAGGACTGGGTATCGTAATAGGAGAGTGGGGAGTAACCGATCACTATAAGTCAAACTCAGAGAAAGTGCATGAAAACATGACCTACTACTGTAAGTTCTTGACTACGGAGGCTCGCAAACGAGGCTTCTCTACTTTCGTTTGGGACAACAACCACTTCGGCAACGGCTCTGAGAAGTATGGCATCTTCGACCGTTTCAAGAGTATGAAGGTGAATGCTCCTTGGATTCTCGAAGGAATCTTTGGGAAAGAATAATGTTAAACTAAAAACAAGATATCAATTATGAGAAAGAAAACTATGTTTCTCGGCCTGCTCGGTGCAGGTTTGATGTGGATGCCTGCTTCTGCCATTCTCGCTGCCCAGATGAACAATGCTGCGATGAGCGTTCAGCAGAACCAGGACATCAAGGGTACAGTGGTGGATGCCACTGGCGAAACCTTGATTGGCGCTAGCGTGAAGGTGGCTGGTACAACCAACGGTGCCGTTACCGATATGGATGGTAACTTTACGTTGAACTGCAAGCCTGGAGCAACGCTCGAAGTGAGCTACATCGGTTTCAAGACGATGACCGTGAAAGCTGCTAATGGCATGAAAATCACGATGCAAGAGGATGGTAAGGCCTTGAATGAGGTAGTTGTCACCGCCCTCGGTATTAAGCGAGACCGCAAGGCTCTCGGCTATGGCTTGGAGGAAGTGAAGGGTGAGGAACTCACCAAGGCAAAGGAAACCAACGTCATCAACTCTCTTTCTGGTAAGGTGGCTGGTCTCGTTGTGCAGAACACCGCTGGCGGTGCTTCTGGTTCTACCCGCGTGCTTCTTCGTGGTAATACAGAAATGGCAGGCAACAACCAGCCTCTCTACGTGGTGGATGGTGTGCCTTTGGATAATACCAACTTTGGCAGTGCTGGTGAAGCTGGTGGTTATGACCTCGGTGATGGTATCTCTGCCATCAATCCTGACGACATCGAGACGATGACCGTATTGAAAGGTCCTGCTGCCTCTGCCCTCTATGGTAGCCGTGCTTCCCACGGTGTTATCTTGATTACGACCAAGAAGGCGGAGAAGGATAAGATTTCCGTGGAGTACAATGGTTCTTATACTGTCGATACCCAGTTGGCTAAGTGGGACGACATCCAGGAGATATATGGCGCTGGCTACAATGGCGAGCTTCCTAATTCGAGCACTTCTGGTACGAACTCAAGTTGGGGACCTAAGGCCGATGACTTCATGTTCAAGTATTTCGATGGCGAGGAGCGTCCTTTCCTGATGCACCCTAACAACGCCTCCGATTTCTTCCGCACAGGTTTCACCGCCCAGAACTCTGCCATCCTCTCAGTTAATTCCGGTAAGACGGGTATGCGTTTCTCTGTTACCGATATGCGCAACAAAGACATCCTGCCTAACACCAATATGAGTCGTGACAACTTCAACCTCCGTGTGAATACCTCTGCAGGTCCTGTTGACTTCGACTTCACCGCCAACTATACTCGTGAGAAGGTGAAGAACCGTCCTGCCCTTGGTGACTCTCAGAGCAATGTAGGTAAGAACCTCATGACCCTGGCGGGTACCTACGACCAGGCTTGGTTGAAGCACTATGAGGATGCCGACGGCAACTACTCCAACTGGAATGGTAACGACCAGTATAACAAGAATCCATACTGGGATCTCTACAAGAACAGCAATACATCCGACAAGGATGTGTTCCGTTTTACGGGTAAGGCCATCTGGAACATCGACAAGCACCTCAAACTGCAGGGTACCATCGGTACCGACATCAACAGCATGAACTTCGAGGACTTCATCGCCAAGACAACTCCTGGAACTCCTGCCGGAAAGCTTACCGACCAAATCTTCAACAACCGCACACTCAACGCCGAGATACTCGCCCTCTACAATAACTCATGGGGCGACTTCGATGTCAACGCTACCGCTGGTGGTAACATCTTCAAGGTGAACAACAAGACCACTACCAACATCGGTCTCAACCAGCAGATGAATGGCATCCAGAACATCATGAACTATCAGGAACAGAACACTCGCGAGAGCATGTACAAGAAACAGATCAGCTCTCTCTATGCCAGTGCAAGCCTCGGCTACAAACATACTTACTATCTGGAGGGAACTCTCCGTGGAGATAAGTCTTCTACGCTCCCTTCTGGCAATAATACATATATTTATCCTTCTGTATCTGGTAGCTTGGTTTTCTCCGAGTTTATCAAGAACAAGAAGTTAATCAATTATGGTAAGATTCGCGCATCTTGGGCAAAGGTAGGTAGCGATACCGATCCATATCTGTTGGCACTCAACTATACCACGGGCAAGTACAGCTACGCGGGTTATACCATCGGTATGATAGCCAACTCAACACAGCCAAACAAGGATTTGAAGCCTACAATGACAGGTTCTTACGAGGTAGGTTTGGAGATGAAGTTCTTCAACGGGCGCTTGGGCTTGGATGCCACCTATTACAACCAGAACTCCAAGAACCAGATTTTGAGTTTGGCTTCAACCACCACCTCTGGCTATGCTTACCGCCTCATCAATGCCGGTGAGATTCAGAACCAGGGTGTCGAGATTGCCCTCAATGCCCGTGCCTTGCAGATCAAGGACTTCGCTTGGGACTTGGGTGTCAACTTCTCGAAGAATACCAACAAGGTGAAGTCGCTCACCGATGGCATGGACTACTTCGAGTTGGCGAAGGCATACTGGTGCGGTGTTTCTGTAGGTGCCAAGGTAGGTGAGAACTATGGAGCTATCCGTGGACACGACTTCCTCTACAACGACAAGGGTCAGGTGGTTGTCGATGCAGCTACTGGTCTTCCAAAGATTGACCAGAAGATCAAGACCATCGGCAACTCTACTTGGGACTGGACAGGTGGTTTCTACTCAACCTTCAGCTACAAGAACTTCCGCCTCTCTGCTGCATTCGATGTGAAGGTAGGTGCCGACATCTACTCTATGTCTATGCGTTCTGCATACCAGACTGGTAAGGCAAAGGGAACATTGGCAGGTCGTGAGGATTGGTACACTTCTGAGGAGGCTCGCAAGGCTTCGGGTATGGACCTTGCCGCATGGCGTGAGTCTGGCAACTGCAAGGGACTCGTAGTGGATGGTGTTATCGACAATGGTGATGGTACTTATCGCAAGAACGACATCGCCGTGAACCCTGAAGATTACTGGAAGCATGTGGCAAATGGCGTGCAGAGTGCCTTCGTTTACGACAACTCTTACGTGAAGTGTCGTGAGATTACTTTCGGCTATACCTTCCCAGAGAGCATCCTGGGCAAGTATGTCAAGGGCTTGACCGTATCCTTCGTGGCTCGTAACCCATTCATTGTTTGGAAGAACATTCCTAACATCGACCCAGACTCCAGCTACAATACTTCAGGTCTCGGTCTGGAATATGGTTCCCTGCCATCTCGCAAGAGTTATGGTTTGAACGTGAACGTGAAGTTCTAATCTCGAAAAAATAGAATCAATTTCTTTAGAAGAGTTCTAATATATAATAAGGTAAGAAAATGAACAATATAATCAAGAAATATATAGGTAAGAGCAGCCTGATGATGGCTTTCGCCCTGATGGCAACCGGCACTGCGATGACTTCTTGCTCAGATGATACCTTGAGCAACATCAATACCGACAAGACCAAGGTGAACGAGCTCGACCCTAACGCACAGTTGACAACAGCTTTGTTGCAGACTTACGGTGACTTCAGTCTGATGGATACCTACCGTAACTATATAACTGGTTTTCCACAGTATTTCGCTGGTGGTTGGAATGTAACCAATTACGCTGGTTCTAATTTCAGAGAAGATGATATGACCCGTCGAGTTTGGGACCGCTATTATGAAATCAGTATCAAGAACCTTGTGGATGCCATCCACAATTCTGCTGACAAGGCAAACTTGAATGCGGCACTTCGTATCCATCGTGTCTATCTCACGGCAGTTTTGGCAGATACCTACGGTGACGTGCCTTGTTCGGAGGCAGGTCTGGGTTATATCTCAGGTATCTCCACCCCTAAGTATGATACCGTAGAGGAACTCTACAGCTGGTTCTTCGAGGAACTTGACGCTTGCGAGAAGCAGCTTGGCACAGGTACCGACCACATTTCTGGTGATGTTACCAGCATGGGTGGTGATGTAGCTCAGTGGAAGAAGTATGCCAATGCACTCCGTATGCGCTATGCCATGCGCATTTCCGATGTTAATCCACAGAAGGCAAAGGAGGAGTTTGAGAAGGCTGTAGCTGCCGGTGCCATCGCCAGTGCAGCCGATGATGCTTATATCAAGTATGCTGATGCTCCATTTACCTATTATGATGGAGCCAACGATTACGATTTCCGTGCCAATGCATTGAGCGAGACTCTCTATGGTCAGGATGCCACATCGCCTACCATGGTATGCTCTACCTTGTTCTATCAGTTGCAGAAAACCAACGACCCTCGTCTCTATCGCATCTGCCGTCACTACTACAATATCAAGCGTAGTCAGGTGAAGCCAGATAAGGAGCAGAACATCGACTTGACCGATGATTTCCTGGCTTACTTCCAGAGCAAGAACCTCGGTGAGGAGCCTTGCAACCCTGGTGCAGCCTGGTACACAGACTGGATGAATCCAGCTACGTTGGATGACCTTCCTACTTTGAAGAAGTATGCAGAGATAGACGAGAACACTTATGCCAACTCTGATTATATAGCCCGGGCTAGTCGTCCTTGCCTGAACATCGACTTCGAGATGCCTTCTTGTCCTGGCGACTTGATGAGCTATGCTGAGGTGGAGTTCCTCAAGGCTGAGGCTGCAACCAAGGGTTGGAATGTAGGTGGTGGTGATGCAGAGAGTCACTACGAGGCTGGTGTTCGTGCCAGCATGGAGTTGCTCAACAACTACTATCTTACATCCAACAAGATTTCCAAGGAAGAAATCAATGAGTTCATTGCTAACAACAAGTTGGGTGACAATCCTAAGGAGACCATCAACACCCAGGCTTGGATTCTCCACATGATGAACCCTTCTGAGGGTTGGGCTAACATGCGCCGCTCTGACTATCCTGCCATCTTGAATCGTGATCTCTTGACCAAGAATGGTTTCACTTATACGGATCCTGATTGGTCAATGCCTGTCCGCTTGCAGTATCCTGAGTTGGAAGCTCAGTACAACAATGCCAACTACAAGGCTGCCATCGAGCGTATGGGTGGTACTGATGATTGGCACAAGAAGCTTTGGTGGGACAAGGCTGATGTAAAACTTCAGCCAGACTTCAATCCTCCATTCGGAAAGGGATATAGCAAGTAGTGTTTAATGTTAAGTGTTAAATGTTAAGTCTTATAGGACAATAGAATAGAATAATTAATTATGAATAAGACAATGAAACAATATAAGGGAAAAGTCTTGAAGGCTATGATGATGCTCTTAGCCGTGGGTTTCGCACTGGCTGGTACATCTACCTTGTCTTCTTGCTCTTCTGACGATGAACCATACTTCACTGTCAGCGAAGATGACGATCCACGTATCTTGAACACAGACTTGGCTGATTCCAAGATAGACCGCAAGACTAATTATAAGTTGGAAATCAAGGTGACTCCTGTTCACTACACCACTGTGACATGGTTGCTCGATGGCATTCAGATTTATGAAGGTACCACCATCGACCAGACTTTGCCTGTAGGTAATCATGAACTGAAGATTGTGGCAACCACCACCAAGGGCAAGAGCACATCCCGCACCTTGAACGTTACCGTGACTCCTGCTGCCGATGACCCAGCCCTGGGTACCAATGCCATCGAGCTTTGGGTAGCTCCGGGTGCTGAGACCACTATCCATAAGTGCAAGAATCTCGGTACAGTTACTAAAGTAATGGTAGGTGGCAAGGAAGTAGCCTTTGAGGTTCTCGAAGAGGGCACAGCCTTGAAGCTCACAGCTCCTACAGGTTTGGAGAATGGTGACTATGATATCACTTTGGTAGATGGTGAGGGCAACCAGTTCTCTGGCGGAATCATCAAGGTAACCACCGAGGCTCGCCCATCTATGGAGAACACCATCTGGGAAGGTGAGTTTGCCGTGACATGGGGTACACCATTCGATGCCTTGAAGGATACCTTCCTCTCAAAGGTGAAGGCGGGCACCATCCTCCGTGTTTATGTGGATGGAAACGGTCAGGGTACCGCTGCCACAGCTTGGTGGAACAACATCCTTACTGGTAAGGGCGACCCAGATCGTGGCGACAACATGGTGAATGGACCTGCTACATGGGAATTTGAACTGACCGACTTGTCTATCCAACTCTTGACAGAGCAGAATGGTCTCCTCCTCGTGGGTGACGGTTACACCGTAAAGAAAGTAACTATTGAATAAAATATTAGAAAGATTTCCGTTTTTAACATAAAACGTCAAACCTTTGAATTTATGAAGAAAATATTATTATCTATTTCAATGTTGGCATTGGCTTATACAGCCAGTGCCAATGTTCCAGTTATCAAGAGCGACCCTAAGATAGAGGCTCAGGTAGAACAAACCCTGAAGAAACTCACCTTGGAGGAAAAGATAGGTCAGATGATGGAATTGGTGACCGACCTCTTTGGTGCCAACAACAAGAATGGTGTGTTCTATATCGACGAGCACAAGACCGATTCTATCCTTTCTCGCTATAAGATTGGATCTATCCTCAACGCTCCTAATACTTGCGCACCAACCGCCAAGCAGTGGGAGAAGTACATCTCACAGATTCAGAAGATTTCGATGAAGCGCATCGGCATTCCTTGTGTCTTCGGTCTCGATCAGAACCATGGTTCTACCTATACACAGGACGGAACCCTCTTCCCGCAGAACATCAATGTGGCTGCCACCTTCAATCGTGAGATAGCTCGCCGTTCGGCTGAGGCTACCGCTTATGAGACTCGTGCGGTGAGTGTGCCTTGGACTTACAGTCCTACCGTTGACCTTGGTCGTGATGCCCGTTGGCCTCGCATCTGGGAGAACTTTGGCGAAGATTGCTACCTCAGTTCGGAGATGGGCAAGGCGATGGTCTATGGTTTCCAGGGCGAGGACCCAAACAACATCGACCAGTATCACATTGCCACTTCAATGAAGCACTTCATGGGCTATGGTGTGCCTTGGACCGGTAAAGACCGTACGCCAGCCTATATCTCTCCTGCCGACTTGCGAGAGAAGCACTTCGCTCCTTTCCTGGCGGGTCTGCAGGCTGGAGCCTTGACCGTGATGGTGAATTCCGCTTCCGTCAATGGTATGCCGATGCACGCCAACAAGGACATCCTGACAGGATGGCTGAAGGAAGAGACAGGATGGGATGGTGTGCTCATCACCGACTGGGCAGACATCAACAATCTCTATACTCGTGAGATGGTGGCAAAGGACAAGAAGGATGCGCTCCGCATTGCCATCAATGCTGGTATCGATATGATTATGGAACCTTATTCTTGCGATGCTTGTGGCTATCTTGTAGAACTGGTGAAGGAAGGTAAGATTCCGATGAGTCGCATCGACGATGCCTGTCGCCGTGTGCTTCGCATGAAGTACCGTCTCGACCTCTTCAAGAACCCAACCCAGAAACTGAAGAATTATCCTAAGTTTGGTGGCAAGGAGTTTGCCAAGCTCGCCTTGGAGGGAGCTACCGAGAGTATGGTGCTTCTGAAGAACGAGGGTAATATCCTTCCTTTGCAGCATGGCAAGAAGATTCTCCTCACGGGTCCTAATGCCAATCAGATGCGCTGCCTGGACGGTGGATGGAGCTATACCTGGCAGGGTCATCGTGCCGATGAGTTTGCCGGCAAGTACAATACTATCTATGAGGCATTCTGTAATGAGTATGGCAAGGAGAATGTTATCTTGAACCAGGGTGTTACCTATAATGAGAAGGGAAAATACTGGGAGGAGAACGAACCTCAGATTCCGGGGGCAGTGGCAGCAGCGAAGGATGCCGACGTCATCGTGGCTTGCATTGGCGAGAATTCCTATACCGAGACTCCGGGCAACCTGACCGACCTTTGGCTCTCAGAGAATCAGCGTAATCTGGTCAAGGCTTTGGCTCAGACAGGCAAGCCTGTCATCTTGGTGCTGAATGAAGGTCGTCCTCGTCTCATTGCTGATATCGAACCATTGGCACAGGGCATCATCGACATCCTTATCCCTGGCAACATGGGTGGCGATGCCTTGGTAAACTTGGTATCGGGCAAGTCAAACTTCAGTGGCAAGATGCCTTACACCTATCCTAAGGAAATCAATTCGCTCGCCAACTATGACTTCAAGAAGAGTGAGGAGGTGGGTACGATGGAAGGTGCTTACGACTACAATGCGAAGATTACTCAGCAGTGGGGCTTCGGATATGGTTTGAGTTATACCTCTTACAAATATAGCAACCTGAAGGTTTCCCAGTCTGATTTCCGCCACGGCGACATCATCAAGGTGAGCGTGGATGTAAAGAATACAGGTAAAATGGCTGGTAAGGAAAGTGTGCTCCTGTTCAGCAGTGATCTTATCGCTAGTATGGTGCCTGATGGCCGTCGTCTTCGTGCCTTCGACAAGGTGGAACTTCAGCCTGGTGAGACCAAGACCGTGAGCTTTGAATTAAAGGCAGACGATTTGGCCTTCGTTGGTTGGGATGGCAAATGGAGATTGGAGGAAGGTGACTTCAAGTTGATGATTGCTGACCAGAGTGCTGATATCCATTGTACTGATACTTATCTATGGAAATCTGCTAACCGATAAAGTATATATAAAAGAAGAGTTTTAGAAAAGAGCGTACCAATAGTGGTGCGCTCTTTTTGTTTGCTTAGTTACTTCTATAGGGGTGCTGAGTAGTTACTTCTATGGGTGCTTCTTAACAGTAAGATTCTGGGTCTTTACCTCTTTACTGTTTCCTCCCACCATAATCTGGAAGTCGCCAGGTTCAATCACATGCTTTAATTCTGCGTTATAGAATTTGAGCATTTCAGAAGTGATGTCGAAGCTGATTTCCCTGCTTTCTCCTGCAGCCAGATGGATGCGCTGGAAACCTTTCAGTTCCTTGACAGGGCGAGAGATGCTGGCAACCATATCACGGATATAGAGCTGAACTACCTCGTCGGCATCACGGCTGCCCGTATTCTTTACGTTGATGGTGGCTGTAATCTTCCAGTCATCCATATTGACTTCATGGCTGCTCAGCTTCAAATCGCCATACTCGAAAGTGGTGTAGCTCAATCCATAGCCGAATGGATAGAGAGGACCATTGCTTACATCCAGACAGTTGCTGGCAAACTTGGCAAATTTCTGATTGTCATCAGGTACTGGTCTTCCCGTATTCAGATGATTGTAGTAGAGAGGCTCCTGTCCGGTTGTCTTTGGCATGGAAGTGGTGAGCTTACCTGATGGAACCTTGTCGCCGAAGATGACATCGCAAAGTGCATCTCCCACTTCAGAACCACCAAACCATACGTTCATGATGGCAGGAATGTGTTCATTCTCCCATGACAAAACCGTAGGGCGACCGGCAAAGTTGAGCAATACGACAGGTTTTCCCGTCTTTGCGAGTTCTGCCAGAAGTTCCTGCTGCACATCAGGCATTTCCAGATTAGTGCGGCTTGCGCATTCACCGCTCATGTCGGCAGTTTCGCCCATGGCGCATACTATCACGTCTGCTTCCTTTGCTATCTGCAGTGCCTCGTTCTTCATTTTTACCTCATCTCCCCAGGCAATAGACTTGCCCTGTTCGCCGTTCTTCTGAAGTTCATGTTTGCGCCAGATATTGCTGCCCTGTGCATATAATAAGGTGGCTTTGCCATCGAGCGCTTTCTTCATGGCTTCCTTGATAGTAGTATATTTCTCAGGAGCCTGAGCTACACTCCATGTGCCGGCAATATTGTTGCGGGTATCTGCAAGAGGACCAATCAGCGCTATCTTTCCCTGTTTCTTCAGAGGAAGAAGATTTCCTTCATTTTTCAGAAGCACGAAGGTCTCGGCTGCTACGTCGCGAGCTATCTGTCGGTTTTCGGCAGAGTAGATGTCGGTCTTGTTTCGCTTGGTATTGCAGTAGCGGTAAGGATTGCTGAACAATCCCAGTTTGTATTTTGCCTCGAGGATGCGGCGGCAGGCAGTGTTGATGTCTTCCTCCGTCACCTTGCCCTCTGCCACGCTTTGTGCCAGATGCTTGACGAAGGCATTGGAGCACATATCCATATCCGTACCAGCCAGGAGTGCCTGTTCTGATGCTTCTTTCAGATCCTTGGCAGTGCCGTGGTTCAGAATCTCGGCGATAGATGCATAATCTGTTACGAGAAAGCCCTTGAATCCCCATTGTTTTCTCAAGACATCGGTCATCATCCAGTGGTTGGCGGTGGCAGGGGTATAATCTATCAGGTTGAACGAAGACATTACGCTGCCTACGCCAGCCTTTACCACGGCTTCGTAAGGAGGCAGGTATTGGTTCATCATGCGTATGCGACTCATATCCACGGTGTTGTATTCCTTTCCGCTCTCCACGGCTCCGTAGAGGGCAAAGTGCTTGAGGCAAGCCATGATTCTATCGGCTCTCAATATCTCCTCTGTGCGCATGTCGGCGCCCTGGTAACCCTGTGTGAGTGCGGCACCCATCACGCCGCTCAGGTAAGGATCCTCTCCGTTGCCCTCGCTGATTCGTCCCCATCGGGCATCGAGTGCAATATCTACCATGGGCGAGTAAGTCCAGTTGATTCCTGCAGCACTGGCTTCCTTTGCCGATACTTCGCCTACCTTCTTCATCGCTTCTGTATCCCAGGAGCAGGAGAGGGCGAGGGGGATAGGGAACATGGTCTCGTAGCCGTGGATTACGTCCATGCCCACCAGCAGCGGAATGCCCAGACGGCTGTTCTTGATGGCGATGTCCTGGAGAGCCTTGATTTTGTCGAGTCCCTTGATGTTGAATACGCCGCCCATGTTGCCTTTTGCAATGTCGCCACCTACCTGGGTGTCCAGGGCTCCACCGGTAGTGATATCGCCAGCCACCATCAGGTTGAGCTGACCGATTTTCTCCTGCAGAGTCATCTTTGCCATCAGCTGGTCGATATACTCCTTCATCGGCAGGATTTTACCTTTTTGAGTTGTTGTAGCAACTTTCTTCTTGCTGGCGGGTGTATGGGCGATGGCAGGAACCATCAGCGAGCCAGCCAGCAGAAATGATAGTGATATGAATGCTGTTCTCATGTTTATAATGTTAGTATGGTTATTATGCAACTTATATTATTGCTAGTATTGTTTTGCAAAAGTAATAAAAAAACTGGAGCCCACATAGGATAAAGGGCGAAAATGTGGATTGTTTTTTCTATTAAAGAAGAAAAGGGGTTGATAATGATGTCGTTATGAATTGGCGTGCCAGATGAAAAAGTGGATGTAAAATGGTAGGAAAAGGCAAAAAAATATCCTTATGTTTTGGCATTATCTGAAAAAATGATTATATTTGCATCGGCATTCTGCAAAGAAAGTCCAAAAGTTGAAAATGATTTTTAAAAAATCAAATCTTTATACAATTTCTTAAAGCGTAACAAATAATGAAGAATAGATGGTTCTTACTGATATGCTTGTTGCTGTTGACGCATATAGCCAATGCTGCAAAGTATAATTTAGATTCTCTTTATCAATGTCTGGATGAAGCCATCCTGCAGTCGCCTCGTTATGTGGCAGTGCGAGAGGGACGTATAGCCAAACTTGCAAGTCAACTGAATGCTTGCAAGAATGATGGAGCAAGGTACCAAATGAGTTTTGCTCTTTTTCAGGAGTATCAGGCTTATAAAAACGATTCAGCCGTGAGTTATCTGAATCGTTGCATTGCCTTGGCTGAGCGTATGGGCGATCAGGCAAAAAAGGGCAATGCTATATCGCTGCTTGCTTTTCAGAGTTCTACTATAGGTGATTATGTGGAATCGTATAGTCTGCTGAACAAGATGGATACTACTAAGCTTGATGCAGAAGGGTATTGCAACTATCTTTGGGCTGGTCAGCATCTTTATGGAGAGCTGGCTTTTTATAGCAATGTGCCGTCATTGAAAGAGCATTATGCACAAAAGGCGCAGGTGATGAAGAAACAGATAGCCAGGATTTTTTCGCATACAGACGATAGATACCTGCAGATGATGGAGGAAGACTGTCGTAGTGCTAACGACCTGAAGGGTGCTTTGTATTATAGCAATCTGCGTATGAAGCAGGTAAAGCCTGGAACGCATGAATATGCTATCGTGGCTTACTATAGGGCGGTGATCTGCAAGCATTTCAATAAGGATGAGGATGCCATCTATTACTTCCTCGCCTCGGCTCTTTGTGATGTCCGTACGGCGGTGATGGATCAGGGCTCAATGTGGGAACTTGCCAATCTTCTGAATCAAAACCAAAAGGAGTTTGCCCATACCTATGCTTACATCAAGTTTGCATGGAATGCAGCCCGCATTTTCAATACCGCTCTTCGAAGTCGCCAAATCATGCCGTTGCTCTCTGCCGTTGAGGGTACTTATCAGAAGGAAATTACGCAGAGTAACCGGCAGCTTAAACTGATGATGGCAGTATCTGTAGTACTTTTAGTATTAGTATGTACCCTGCTTCTGTATGTAAACAAGCAGCGCCGTCATCTTGCCTTGGCTCATAAGGAATTGGAAAAGGCGAATAAGAATCTGGAACAAACCAATAGGGAATTGCAGCAAACCAACAGACATTTAGAGCAGGCTTATGGCAGCTTGAATGAGAGCAATAAGATGAAAGAGGTTTATATTGGCCGATTCTTGCGTTTATGTGCTATCTATGTCGATAAGATAGAAACCATGCGCAAGTGCGTGGTGAAGTTGGTCAAGCAGCGTGAGTTGACCAAATTGATAGATATGATGCAAACCGATCATGAATATATCGGCGAGTTATACGATTACTTTGATGCTGCGTTTCTGAAACTCTTCCCTGATTTTGTAGAGGAATTCAATGCTCTTTTGAAGCCTGAGGAGCGTATCGTCTTGGAGGATGACGGTAAACTTTCTACCACCATTCGCATCTTTGCTCTTATTCGCCTGGGTATCGAAGATAGTTCTAAAATCGCCGAATTTCTGCATTATTCGGTAAATACCATTTATAATTATCGTGCCAAGGTAAAGAATGGAGCCATCTGTGAAAGAGATGAATTTGAAACAAAGGTAAAGCAGATTGGAATGAGATGATATTCGGTATAAGTTTAGTGCAAACTTATACCGGGTACAAAAATAAAAGGTTCCTTGATGGAGTTTGATAATCTCCAAAGGAACCCTTTTTTGTTTTATTTCAGTTCAAACGCCTTTTTGAGTTTCAGCTGATCGGAAGCATTTCCGACGAGTGCCTCAAACTTGCCTGCTTCTGCCTTCCAGGATGCAGCTGTTTCATCATAGAAGCTGAGTGCCTGCTTATTGATGGTGATGTTTACATCCTTGCTCTCTCCCGGCTGCAGGTAAACCTTCTGGAATCCCTTCAGCTCCTTGTAAGGGCGATCGACAGAAGCCTTTACATCATGGATATAGAGCTGGATGGTTTCTGCACCGGCACGTTTGCCAGTGTTCTTTACATTCACGGTAAAGGTGATAGAGTCATTCTGATTCATCAGATTCTTATCACTGCGAAGATTAGAGATGGCAAACTGAGTGTAGCTCAATCCATGTCCAAAGGCGAATGCTGGCTTGATGTTTTTCTTATCAGTCCAACGGTAACCTACGTAGATGCCTTCCTTATACTCCTCATCAATGATGTTGCCCTCAGTTTTGGCTCCACCTTCCTTGCGCCAGGTGCCCGGATAGGTGTTTAATGCGTGGGCACCCACTTCCTGCAATGAGTTTACCCATGTGAATGGTAATTTGCCGCTAGGATTCTTGTCGCCGGTGAGGATAGAAGCCAGAGCTTCACCGCTTTCGCTACCGATATACCATCCCTGAATGATGCCAGCCACTTTTTCTTTCCAAGGCATAGCCACAGCATTACCTGAGATATTCACATAGATGAAGTTCTTGTTGGCTTTAGCCAAAGCCTCGATGAGCTTGTCTTGAGCGTATGGCAATTCAAGCTGTTTGCGGTCGTGACCTTCGCAATCCTGATAATCACTCTTGTTCAAGCCGCCAAACATCACCACGTAATCAGCATGCTTGGCTTTTTCTACGGCTTCGGCTATCAGCTCAGCCTCGCTGCGTTTGTCATCCAGATTCTGTCCGGTAGTTACGCCATTGTAATTTCCGCTTACATCGCCTACATAACCTCGGGCAAACTCCACTTCCACATTATCTTTTTCCAGTCGAGATTTTAATCCGTCGAGCGGCGAAATCTCCCGCTGTACCTTGAGAGAAGAGCTGCCTCCACCCACGGTCATCATCTTCACGGCATTTTCTCCTACTACCAAAACACGTTGTGCTTTCTGGGTATTGATAGGAAGCACATGGTTCTTGTTCTGGAGTAGTACGATACCTTCTTCGGCAATCTGTCTGGCTGCAGCATAGTGGCTGTCAGAACAGAGGAAACCATGAGGACGGTTCGGATTCATGGTGGTGCGATAGAAGAGGCGCAATACGCGGCGCACCTTTTCATCCAATTCCTTGGTGGTGTATTTACCTTCCTGGATACCTTTTATATATGGTACGGCAAGGTAGTAATTATCGTAGGCATTGCTGGCACCCATGGTCAATCCGTTCGTCCATGTGCCGAACTCTATGTCGAGCCCGTTCTTCACGGCTTGGTCGGTATCGTGTGCGCCTCCCCAGTCGCTTACCACTACGCCGTCATATTTCCAGTCGCCCTTCAGAATCTTGTTCAGAGTCCACTGGTTATGGCAGTTGTGTTCGTTCTTGTAGAGATTGTATGCACCCATGATTCCCCAAGTCTTTCCTTTCTCTACAGCAGCCTTGAAGGCTGGGAGATAGATTTCATGGAGGGCACGGTCGCTCACGATGACGTTTACCTGATGACGGTATTCCTCGTCGTTATTGAGGCAGTAATGTTTCACGCAGGCTGATACTCCTTTAGATTGTAATCCTTGGATATAAGGTACAACCATGATGCTTGCCAGGTAAGGATCTTCACCCATATATTCGAAGTTGCGTCCGTTCAATGGGGTGCGATAGATGTTCACGCCAGGACCTAGAATCATGTCTTTTCCTCGATACAAAGCCTCTTCGCCTAATGATTCTCCATAGATTCTGCTCATCTGTGGGTTCCAGGATGCTGCCAGGCAGGTGAGGGCAGGGAAGGCTACGCAGGAGTCATTGGTCTGGCCAGCCTGCTCCCATTCGTCCCACAATACATCTGGGCGAACACCATGAGGACCGTCATCTGTCCAGAAGTCAGGAAATCCCAAACGGGGAACTCCTGCAGAGGAAAACTTACTCTGTGCATGAATGATGCGAATCTTCTCTTGAAGTGTCATTCGGGCAATGGCATCGTCGATGCGTTGTTCTACAGGTTTGGTGTTGTCGAGATAGACAGGCAACTGACCAGTTTGTTGTGCGCTGGAGGTGGCTATAGCCGCCATCGACAGTGCGCAGGATAGAATGAAGTGTTTCATGTTTCTTGTGAATATTATTTCTTATGAATATTAAATTGTTAGTTATGAAAATGCGTATCTGTCATTTTCGGTTGCAAAGTTACTAAATAATAAGGTATAAACCGAGTGCTTGTAAAGGAAAAGTGGAAAAATGTTATCTGTGATTTTTATAAGTGCCTGATAAATAGTGTTGTATGAAAAATAGAAATGTGGCTAAAAGTGGAAATAAATGAAAATGAAGAAAGCGTTGGAGAAATAATTGATAGATAAGAAGGGTACAAAATACAATTTTTATTCCATCCACTTTCAAAGGTATGGAAGATAACAGAAAACAGTTGCTAATGAGGTTGTTATTACGTTCTAGGGTTGTTTTTGTTCCACTATTCTATTAATGAGGTTAGGAAAACTCGAAAAAACCTATTAAATTTGCAATCGCATAAATGCCTAAGTGCATTCTACAACTGGCACGAAACCAACCTTCGTATCAACAACGGAGAAATACTTCGCAACTAACATATATTAATAATGAATAAAATCAATTCTAAACAAACTTTCAAAATATGAAAACAAAAAGTTTATTGCTGGCTTCCGCATTATTAATGTCGGCGTCAGCGTTTGCACAGAAGAACATCTTTAAAGGTGTTGTGTTGGATGACCAGGGAGAACCTGTTATCGGTGCCACCATCCAGGTGAAAGGCAACAAGGGAACAGGTACAATTACCGATCTGGATGGTAACTTCTCCATTGAGACAGATGCCAGCCAACCTCTGGTAATTACTTATGTGGGTTATCAGAATGTAGAGGTGAAGCCATCTGCTAATATGCGCATCACCCTGAAACAAGATGATAAAACCCTCGACGAAGTGGTGGTAGTAGGTTATGGTACGCAGAAAAAGAGCGTAGTTACCGCTTCTATTGCCAAGATTGGAGCTGATGAACTGGGAAAAACTCAGCCTGTGCGTGTGGATGCTGCTCTCAAGGGATTGGTATCTGGTGTACAGGTTACTACTGCCGGTGGTCAGCCTGGTGCTGCCAGCAAGATTCGCGTACGTGGTACGGGTACCGTGAATAGTGCCGACCCTCTCTACATCGTAGATGGAATGCCTATTGAGGGTGGTATCGACTATTTGAATCCTAGTGATATTCAGAGCATCGAAATTCTGAAAGATGCAGCTTCTGGAGCTGTGTATGGTGCGCGTGCAGCCAATGGTGTAGTTCTTGTTACCACCAAGACTGGTAGTATCGGCAAGACTGTGGTTAAGTATGATTTCTCCATAGGATGGCAGAATCCTTGGCGTAAGCGCAAGCTGCTCAATGCCGAGCAATATACTACCCTGATGAAGGAGGCTGCTGCATACGCTGGTGAAAAAGATATCGATAATATCCTGAAGAATATGGGTTCCAGCGATACCAATTGGCAGGATGTGCTCTACAATGATAATGCTCCTGTACAGAATCATCAGTTGAGCATCAGCGGTGCATCAGAGAAGTTTAATTACTATCTCTCTCTGGGTTACTATAAGAGTGAAGGTGTGATAGGTGGCGATTATGGACGTGCCAATTACGAGCGTATGACAGTAAGAAGTAACAATACTTATGTTGTCTTCGACCAGAGCAAGGTGCGTAACTGGCTCAAGACGGGTAAGGTGGGTGTTAATCTGGCTTATTCCCGCATCAACAATACCAGTATGGATATCAACAATCTTACCGGTGGTTCTGCCCTTGGTAATGCCATGTTCCTTTCTCCATTGATGGGTGTCTATGCTGAAGATGAGGATGCTCTCAATTCGCAGTATGCTGGAGAAATTGCGAAATATGGTCCTTTGGTAAAAGACAAGAAAACGGGCAAGTTGCTTAATGTGCCAACCAAGGACTTCAATGAACTTTCCAATCCTTTGGCATGGCTCTCTCTGCCTGGTGAAAAGTATAATTCTGATAAGTTCGTTGCTAACTTCTGGGCAGAGCTGGGTATTTGGGATAACCTGAAGTTTAAGACTTCTTATGGCGTTGATCTCAGTTTCTGGGGGTCTGACGGATGGACTCTTCCATACTATATGAATGCTGCTCAGCATAATGACAAGTCATCTGTCTGGAGTTCCATGAATCGTGGCAACCGTTGGCAGGTAGAGAATATCCTGACTTATGATAAGCAGTTGGGAGATCATAATTTCTCGGTTGTAGTCGGACAATCTGCTATCAAATATTCCGGACGTAATATTAGTGGCTCTGCTCAGGATATGATAGCTCTGGATCCTGGCAAGGCAAACCTTGATTTCACCACCGGTTTGGCTACTGATGGCAAGCGGGATGTATCGGGTGGATTGTTCAACCCTCATACCTTGGCTTCTTATTTCGGTCGATTCTCTTACAACTATGCCGAGCGTTATATGGCTCAGTTTACCATTCGCCGTGATGGTTCTTCCAATTTCGGCCCGAACAACAAGTGGGGTACCTTCCCTTCTGTATCATTGGGTTGGAATGTGACAAATGAAAAGTTCATGGAAAAACGTCCTGAGTGGTTTAGCAAGATGAAGCTCCGCCTGAGTTGGGGTAAGAATGGTAACGAGGCTATCGGTGATTTCCGATATACAGCCAATGTGGCTATGGGCAACAACTATACCTTTGGTGGTGCTGGCAACCAGATAATCATGGGTGGTAGTAAGCCATCGGGAACTCCTAATGCCGACTTGAAGTGGGAGGAGAGCGAGCAGTATGATGCTGGATTGGATTTCAGCTTCTTCAATAATGCCTTGACTTTCACGGTAGATTGGTTTAAGAAGAAAACCAATGGTATGCTGAAAACCATGAGTGTGCCTTCTTACTTGGGCGAATCAAAGCCTTGGGGTAATGTGGGCGATATGGAGAATAGCGGTATCGAGTTTGAACTGGGATACAAGTTCCGTAAGGGTGATTGGGCTTTCAATATCAACGCCAATGCCAGTTATCTGAAGAACAAGTTGATCAATCTGGGTAATGATACCGGTTATGAGACATCGGACAATGTTCACCAGATTGGTAATGTGAGCCGTGCAGAAAACGGTCAGCCATATCCTTTCTTCTATGGTTACAAGACGGCTGGTATCTTCCAGAATCAGAATCAGGTAGATGCTTATGTGAATGATAAGGGAGAGAAATTGCAGCCAAATGCGCAGCCGGGTGATGTAATCTTTGTAGATTATAATGGGGATGGCAGGATTGATGATGCTGATAAGACCAATATCGGTAAGGGTGATCCTGATTGGACTTTCGGTTTCAATCTGGGTGCCAGCTGGAAGATGCTCGACTTCTCTATGTTGTGGGCTGGTTCCTTCGGCAACAAGATCTTCGATGCCACTCGCCGTGTAGATCTCCGTTACGTCAATCTTCCTGAAGAGTTTATGGATCGTTGGCACGGAGAGGGTACATCCAATACCATGCCGCGCTTCGCCTGGTCAACAGCCAATGATAATAATAAGGTGTCTGACCTTTACATCAAGAATGGTTCCTATGTTCGCCTGAAGAACATCCAGCTAGGTGTTACCCTGCCGAAGAAATGGACGGAGACAGTATTCATCTCTAATCTGCGTTTCTATGTAGCAGCCGAAAACCTGCTCACTCTTACAGGTTACAAGGGTATGGAACCGGAGATTTACAATGGTACACAGTCGGGTATCGACCGTGGATTCTATCCACAGAATCGAACCATCACCGTGGGTGCCAATGTGACATTCTAAATAAATATGAATCATTCAGAATTAAGTAGAACACTTTAAAAAGAAACAATGATGAAAGCAAAAAATATATTATTATATAGTGCAATGGCAGGTATGGCATTGTCGTTGTCTTCTTGCGGCGATGATTTCCTAAGCGTAGATCCAGCAAGTAGTTTACCTATCGATGGTTATTACAACACCAAGGCGCATGTGGATGAGGCGGTTACCGCAGCATACGCTCCTATGGCCTGGTATGATTACTTTGAGGGCTGGTGTCCTCTCTTCCTTGTATCTGATGCGCAGGGCGATGATATCTATGTGGGTGGTGGCAATACTACCGACCAGGCAGAAATTCATTTGGCATCGCAGTATAAGAGTACCAGTCTGATGAACTTCAAGGGTGCATGGACAACCAGCTATTCGGGTATCAACCGTTCCAACTGGGTAATCAAGGATGCCGAAGAATCAACAGAGCTTTCTGATGCCGAGAAGGTTGCTTATATTGCAGAGGCAAAGACCTTGAAGGCTTTTTATTACCTGCAGCTTTGGAAGTTCTGGGGCAATGTGCCTTATTACGAGAAGAATCTGGAGTTCCCTTATATTGCCGAGCAGCTTTCAGCCAGCGAGGTATATGATAAGGTAATAGTCATGTTGGAAGAGGTTATCAAGAGCAATGCCCTGCCAATGAAGGAAACTGCTGCCCGCAGCGGACATGCTACTCAGGCTTTTGCCGAGATGCTTTTTGCCGATTACGTGATGTATCAGAAGGATGAGAGCCGTTACCAGCAGGCACTCGGTTATATGGAGGATATCATCAATAGCAGGAAGTATAGCCTGATGAGCGATTATGCCGGCATCTGGGAACAGAGTGGTGAGTGGTGTGATGAGTCAATCTACGAAATCAACTATTGCGCCAAGGGTAGTAAACGTGGTTGGGGAAATGCCAATGCGCCTGGTGGTACCGTAGTGCCAGCCATGATTGGTATCGATGGCTTGAGCTATAAGGCTTCTGCTGCCCATCTGGCAGAAAATCCTTCCTACGCTCCTAAGCAGGAACTGAATGGTGGATGGGGCTTCTGCGATGTATCCAAGGAGGTGTACGATCTTTATGAGAAAGATGACATTCGCCGTACTGGTGGAATTGTTAACATGGCTGATTATGCTGCCGATTACAAGGCTCGTACGGGTGATGAGGTAACTTACAATGGCCGTTATCAGAACACGGGTATCTTCCTCTTGAAGTATTTGGGCCGCCCTGGTGGTAATGATGGGGTAGTGGCTGATGCCGACTTGGGTTGGGATAACAACCAGCGTATCTATCGTTATTCTGAAACTCTGCTCAATGCCGCTGAGTTGATTCTCCGCACTGGCGGTGATGCAGCCAAGGCACAGGGATTTTATAATGAGGTTCGAAATCGTGCGCATGCTTCTGCCCGTACAGTTTCTCTTGATAATCTCTTGGAGGAACGCCGTATGGAATTTGTTGGCGAGGGCAAGCGTTACTACGACTTGATTCGCTTTGGCAAGGCTGCCGAGGTATTGAAGCCTGGTGGAGGAAAGGTACTCAACAAGGCAAAGACTGCATACGATGTGCTTGGTGTACCTGAGCGTATCCAGTGGACGGAAAGCAAGAAATACTTGCCAATCCCTCAGGATGAAATAGAGGCTGCTAAGGGTACTTTAAAGCAGAATGAGTATTAATAGTCTGTTCTCCTAGTAATAAGTTATGTTCGGCACTGTTGAACCTATGTTCAGCAGTGCTGAACTTATGTTTCGCAGTGCTGAACTTATGTTCAATACTGCTGAACATAGATTTCTTCGTAGTTTAAAAACTTTTATTCCTAGGAATAAGTGATAATATAAAAAAGAGTGTGAGTTTTCTCGGTTAGAAGACTCACACTCTTTTTCTTATGTCATTACTCTGCATTCATATATTACTCTGCTTTCAGTCCCATAGACTTGATATATCCAGCTTGAGGCATGCAATTCTGAAACTTGGCATTCTCAACAAACTCCATCAGCAGCTTTTTGCCTTGTTCCTGGTTTGGACGGTTCTTGCGAATCTCAGCGAAGCTGCTGCGGTCGGCTTCTGCAAACTTTACGATGATGCTATCCCATTCAGCAGGCTTTCTGATGCCCATCATGCAGGAACTGTCTATCTTCTTGTAGGGCCAGAAGGTATAGCCGATATTGGCTTTCCGCATGGTCTCGCAGAAATCGGCTTGCCATTGGTCGGTATTGTGACCGATTTCACCCATATACATCGGCAGCTGGGTCTTGTCGCGGAAGTCGATAATCTTCTGGATGGCTGCCTGGGTGGGTTCTCCACCATATCGGTGACAGGTGTACATCAGCTTATCATCGAATTTCCAGTCGTTGAATGGTTCGAAATTGCCATTCCATTGAGAGCCTCCGAGTAGGATGATATGGTTGTTATCCACCTCTCTGATTGCCCTGGTAGCCCGCTTGTAGATACCTTCGAGCTTGGCATTCATCTTTGCCTGAAGCTCTTTGCTGAACATGGTGGCTATTGGCTCGTTCATCAGTTCATATCCCAGTATCACGGGCTCATCCTTGTATTTCTGGGCTATAGTCTTCCAGATGTCGCAGAAGAGCTGTTGGCTTGCTTCACTCTCGAAAAGCCATGGATAACCATGGCCGTTGTCGATATTATCGCCCGTCTGTCCACCTGGACAATCGTGCATATCCAGGATAAGATGCAATCCGTATTTACGGCACCATTCAATGGTTTTGTCCATCATGCGAAATCCTTCAGTCTCATCGTTCTTTCCCATATAATCTTCTCGGGTGAAGAGCTTGTAGTTGAAAGGCAGGCGGATGGTATTGGCGCCTGTCTGGGCGATGTAAGCAATATCAGCCTCGGTGATGTAGTTGTCCTTGAATGCCTGCCAGAACTCTCGTGTGAAATCTGGTCCTGCTAATTCGCTTACCATCAGATTGATCATCCATTCGCAATTGGTTTTACGGAAGTTGAACATATAGCCTTCCGGGTTGAGCCAGTTGCCCAGGTTGGTACCTACGATGTAGAGTTGGCTGCCATCGGGCTTTATCAGATTTTTGCCCTTTACGATGACATACTGGCTTCCTGTAGGTGTGAGCATCTTCATTTCTTTCTTCACTTTCTTTTTGCCGCCTGTTGCTGCAAAAGAATGTTGGCTGCCCATACATAGCAGTAGTGACAGCGCTGCAATAAGATAATTTGTTCTTTTCATGTTGTTATTGATATTTTGGGTAAAAATATATCCGATTGTTTCCGGGGGATAACTATAACATTTCTGATGCAAAGATAGTAATTATTATTTGAAGTGGATAGAATATCCAGTAAAATGGTGGACGAAAAACTTTTATGTGTGTTGTAAGCTGTTGCTTAACAGATTGTTGTGCTGTGTTGCTGGACGTAAATAAGTGGATGGCTTATCGGGTGATAAAATGATAGTTGTAGTATAAAAAGTGGAGCTTTTACATTTATCAGAATCTACTTTTCCAAGATTGTGTGAAGAATGGAATGTCTTGATTGTGAATTGCTTATATTTTTCTGTCTATTTCTTAATCCACTAATAAAGTCTTAGATGTTGTTTGGTATGGAATTTTTCCCTATCTTTGCCTTGTAAAATCATAAGTTATATATTAGGTTAAATTTGTTAGGTTTATATTTTATTAGGTTTATATTTATTAGTTAAGTCATAATACAAACTAATGGGGAGTGAGCCGTCTGGGAAGATGCCCCACTCCCTTATAATTCAGTTCGTTGTGTAGTTTCTCTTCTTACTGTTCTGTAATAAGCCCCTTTCAAGATTTGATCTTCTTGAGTGGATCTTATGCGATTATCATACAGAGCTTGAGTACGTTCTCCTCGAAGTGCTCCTTGTCTATGGCATTGTTCTTGAGTATGGAACGGTAGTTGTATACAGTTTGTGGTGAATAAGACAGGATGCCGGCAATCTTGGAACTTTCAGTAATGCCTAATCGCAACAAGGCGCACACACGTAGGATAGGGGGCATTTCTCCGTTCTCTTTCAGCTGGATGTGTGCCGATTCGGTGAGTTGCTGGTTCAGCTCGCTTACAAAAGTTGGGTACAGAGACAGGAATGCCTTGTCGAATTCCGTCAAAAACTCCTTGTTTTCCTTTTCTGTACTGGTTGAGGAAGAAAGGAGGCTCAGAAGTTCCTTGCTTTGGTTGGCTTTTATCTTTCTTACTGCCAAGGTGCGCAGTTTGCTGTTTCTCTCTATATTCTTATAACATAGGTCAATATACACCTTTACCAGTCTTTCGCGCTTCTGGTTGGTATCCTTCAGTTCGTCGTTGATGAGATGCAACTGTCCATTGAGAATTTCCATTTTTGCGGATGTTGCTGAGATTTCATCTTTCTTTTGTTTCAGCAGCCTGTTCTTTTTGCGGATGAACAGGCTGCTAATACCTACTCCAAGTAGGAGCAGGATAATGACCAATAGGGCGATGTTGAGCAATCTGTTGGTTGTTTTGATGTCATCTGTATAGGCATTGGTAATCAATTGTAATTTGGATGAAATCTCAATGCGTCGCAACCGGTTGTTGTATGTATAAGCATCTTCCAGGGATAGATTGATGTATTCCTGGGCTTTTTTCAGACTTCTTGTCTTATGTTTGTAGATGAAGAGTGCGATGTCCTGTAGGGCTACGTTTTCTTTTGTTGCAGAAGTGACGTCTGAGATGGCTGCAACCAGGAGGTAATGCTCCATTAGCTCTAGGTTGTTGGCTTTCTGATAGACCTCTGAAAGCGCAAAGGCGGTCATGGCATGCAGACGGCTGTTGGCCTTTTCCATACTCAGTGCCTTTTTGTAGTATTGGATGGTCTTGTTATTGTTGGGATGATTGCTGAAATAGTATAATTCTCCCATCAGGTAGTAATAGAATGCATCTTTCTTTGGAGATAGTTCTATTGCTTTCTTCAGGTATTTCACTTTCTGCTGGTTGTAATTCTTGCTGAATTCATTGTTTTCACAAAAGGTTGCCCAGTTATTGTATAGTCCGTAAAGAGTATAATAATATAGGAACTGGTAGTCATGCGAATCTTCTTGAGGTTCTATCTTCTGAAGAATTTCCTTTGCTTCTGCATAGAATCCACGTGTGATCAATAACCTGGTTTGGCTAAGCTGGAATCTTTTGTTAAATAATATATTGTTACTCTTTTGGGCAAGGATGAGGCCTTTGTTTACATAGGTCATCGCCGAGTCGTATTCGTAGGCTTTGTATTCGTTGGCGAGTTGTTCGTATAGTTTTAATTTGTCTTCGTTGCTGGTAACATACTTAGCTCCTTGCTTGATTTCGTTTAAGTTTTTCTCTTTTAACTCTACATAATGGGCACGTTGTGCCAGGGCAGCATCCAGTTGCTTGTATAACTGGTTGTTGTCTCCTTTTACGTATATCGGCTGTATCATCAGGGTGATGATTATAATGATAAGATGTCTCATATTTCCTATGTTTTTAGATTCCGCTGCAAAAATAATAAAAAACATTGAGAATCTCGCATCTACTAGCCGCTTTTTTTGAGAATTCGCAAAATCTTGATATTCAGAGCTGTGAGATTGGTTCTAGATACCGACAATCTACCAAAAGCCTACTATTCGCACCAACTTATTGATTTTTGCCGTACTTTTGCGGCAACAAACAATTTTAATCATAATAAACCTATTAAATTATGGATAAAACGAACTTATCAAAGAAAGCAGGTCTGCTGATGGCAGGATGCTTGATTACTTTAAATGCTTTTGGTCAGGCAACCATTAAAGGACAGGTGGTGGATGCCACTGGTGAACCCGTCATTGGTGCCAGCATTCTGGTGAAGGACACCAAGAATGGTGCGGTATCTGACTTGGATGGCGGTTACACACTTAATAATGTAAAGGATGGTGCCGTCCTGGTATTCTCTTACTTGGGTTATCGTACCCAGGAGATTCCTGTAAAGGGAAATCATGTCATCAATGTGACGCTGAAGGAAAATGATGAGGTGCTCGACGAAGTGCTTGTCGTGGGTTATGCCGTGGGCAGCAAGCGAACTGTGTCGGGTGCTGTTGATCGCATCAAGAAGGAAGATATGAACAAGGGAGTAGTAACCAGTCCTGCCGAGGCCTTGAAGGGTAAGGTCGCTGGCGTTGTCATCTCTCAGGCAGGTGGCGATCCTACCAGTTCGCCAAGTATCCGTGTTCGTGGAACCTCTTCTCTTTCAGGTGGTAACGACCCGTTGGTTATCATTGATGGCGTCTTTGCTGATATGACGATGTTCAATTCCCTGGCTCCTGGCGATATTGAGAGTCTGACCATCCTGAAGGATGCTTCTGAGACTGCCCAGTATGGTTCACGTGGTGCTTCCGGTGTCATCGTTGTTACTACTGCCAAGGGTAAGCTGGGTTATTCCAGCCTGAGTTACAATGGTCAGTTTGGTGTCAATACAGTTTACAAGAATCTGGATATGATGTCGGCTTCTGAATATCGTGAGACAGCCAAGTCTTTGGGACTGACCTATACCGATATGGGTGGCGATACCAATTTCCTTGAGGAGATTGAGCGCAATGTGGGTCTCACCCAGAATCATAATCTCTCTTTTTCTTCAGGTACAGATACTTCCAGTCTGCGTGCTTCTCTGGGATTCATTCTCCGTCAAGGTGCCTTGAAGAATTCTGATATGAAGAATTTCACGGTAAAATTGGATGGCACCCAGTATCTTTTCGATAAGCATCTGAAGCTGGAACTCGGAATGTTTGGCTCTCAGCGCAACAGCAATATTCAGTATGATATGCACAAGATGTTCTATTCTGCCACTGCTTACAACCCTACCTATCCTCATGTAAGAAACGACAAGGGTGAATGGGATGAGGACTTGCTTGCCAATGAAATCTGGAATCCACTGGGATTGCTAGATATTGATGACTTCTACAAGGATGCCTCTGTCAATGTTCATGGAAAGGCAACTGTCAATATCATCGACGGACTCTCTGTAAGTGCCTTTGGCTCATACAACTATTGGAATCGTGATAACAAGTTCTATATTCCTAACAACATCCAGATGGGTAAGTTGAACGGTAATGGATGGGCTTATATCGCCAATACCAACCGCAAGGACTATATGGGCAACATCATGGTGAATTTCTCCAAGGATTTCGGTAAGCATCACATTGATGCCTTGGCTCTGATGGAGGGACAGAAATACACCTATGACTGGAACTCACAGGAAGCACATGGATTTGACTCCAACTACTTCAAGTTCAATAATATGAAGGCTGCTGCCAATGTGAGCTGGGGTAATCTGCAGTCTAACTATAACGAATATACCCTGAGTTCTTATATGGCTCGTGTCAACTATATGTTTGCTGACAGATACATCGCTACGATCAATGTACGTACCGATGGCTCTTCCAAGTTGGGTGATGGCCAGAAGTGGGGCTGGTTCCCTTCTGCTTCCTTGGCCTGGGTAATCAGTAATGAGCCTTGGATGAAGAAAATCAAGCAGATAGACAATTTCAAGATTCGTGCAGGATATGGCGTAACCGGTAATCAGGATGCCATCGATCCTTATACCTCTCTCGCCCTGATGGAGCCTAATGGTGTAACTACCGTCAACGGCGCAACAAGTACTACTTTTGCGGTTACCTCCAACAGCAACCCTGATCTGAAGTGGGAGGTAAAGAAGACGTTTGATGCCGGTTTCGACCTGTCGATGTTCAAGCAGCGTCTCAACGTAACCTTCGACTGGTACACGTCCGAGACTTCGGATATGCTTTATACCTATACAGTGCCGGTGCCGCCTTTTACTTACGACCGTCTGTTGGCCAATATGGGTACCATGACTAATATGGGATTTGAACTGGCTGTTCGTGGTGACATCATCAAGACAAAGGACTTCACCTTCAATTCCGGTCTGAATTTCTCTTATCAGAAGAATAAGCTGAAGAAGTTGAGCGGTACCTACAAGGGACAGCCTATGACAACGAGCGAGCATATCTCTGTTGCCACCGTAGGTGCGGCTGGTCTGGTACATAATAATGGTGTAACCTATCTCATTGAGGGACAGCCTGTAGGTGTGTTCTATCTGCCTCACTGCACAGGTATCGATGAGAATGGACAGTATATCATCGAAGACCTTGATGATAATGGTACCATTGATACGGGTGACAGTGGCGACCGCAAGGTTTGCGGACAGGCAATCCCTAAGTACTTCCTCGGTTGGGATATGGGCTTCAAGTACAAGAACTGGGATTTGAGCATGCAGTTTAATGGTGCTTTCGGTCATAAGATTTACAATGCTACATCCATGACCTTGAGCAATATGAGTAATTTCCCAACCTATAATATTCTGAGCGGTGCACAGCATCTCAACAATGGCAAGGGAATCCATGATGTTCAGATTTCAGATTACTGGTTGGAAAAGGGTGACTATATGAACTTCGAATACGCTTCTCTGGGCTACACCTTCACCAAGGATATGCTCAAGTGGAAGTTCATCAACAACATTCACCTATCGTTGTCGGTCAACAATATCTGTACCCTCACAGGTTACAAGGGCTTGACTCCAATGATCAACTCTGCAACCATCAGTGGTGACAATCTGGGTATTGACGACAAGAACATCTATCCTCTGAGCCGTACCTATACATTGTCGCTCTCTGTGAATTTCTAGATGTTTACGCTAGTATATAATGGATTATATTATTCTTATCAAGAACTACATTATTAATATATAAAGGATTACAGTTATGAAACAATATATTATAGGTTCGATGCTTCTTTCATCGATATTACTGGCTAGTTGCTCACTGGAAGAAACTCCACGAAGCAAGTTTTCTGAGGAGGAGGCTTTCAGCACCCCTAAGCTGGTATATGTAAACACAGTGGCTAATGTATATTCTTCCATCGGCAATGGATTGTATGGAAGTGATGGTGGCTCTGTGCATACCTTTCAGGAGTTCTCTTCTGATGCCAGTATGATTCCTGGCCGCCAGGGTGACTGGTTGGATGGTGGAGCCTGGCAGAACATTTTCCTCCACAATTTCGAATCGTCTGTAAGCAAGTATAACGATGTTTGGAACAACCTGTATCGTGTCATCGGTCTTGCCAATTCTTCCATCGACCGACTCAACAAGTATCTGGGTGAGCATCCGGAGTATGCAGACTATGTGTATGAGTTGAGAGCACTTCGTGCCATCTATTATTATTATGTGATGGATCTCTTCGGACAGGTACCATTGGTTGTTTCTTCTGAAGTAAATGCTAATGAGGTGGCGCAGTCCAATCGCTCTGATGTCTTCAAGTTTGTCACTTCAGAATTGGCGGAATGCATTCCTCATCTTTCCGGTCAGAAGAGCCAAAATGAGGGAGAGTATTATGGTCGAATTACCAAGGCTGTGGCATATATGTGTATGGCTAAGTGTGCCATCAATGCGCCGGTCTATACCATCGATGATACCACTCCAACCTGCTACAGTGCCTTTGTGGGAACAGACAAGAGCGGCAAGGCCACTGCCAGCGAGGAGCAGGGAAAGACTATTTCGGAAATGGGCAAAAAGATTAACATCACTTTGGATGGTGAAACTCGCAATGCGTGGGAAACAGCAGCCTATTGTGCTGATCAGATTGCCAGCTTGGGTTACCGCCTGCAGCCTAGCTATGCAGACAACTTCATCGTAGCCAACCAGAATTCCGTGGAAAATATCTGGACCCGTCCGAACGACTGCGTTAACTATAAGATAGAGGATTATAACATCGTGCGTACCCTGCATTACAACCATGGTGGTGCCATCGGTTACCAGGGCTGGAATGGAGCCTGCTCTTCCAAGCAGCAGATGCTGGTATATGGCTATGGAACGGCAAATCCGGACCCTCGTCTGAAACTCAACTTCTATACCGATAAGGATTATATGGAGGAGATAGGAAAGGCTGTAGAGGATGGTGCCACAGGCAAGGATCTTGAGTATATGCCACTGGCAGTAAAGGTGGATTTCTCTGCAGATGATGACCCTCATGCCATGAAGTGTGCTGGTGCCAGAATGAAGAAGTATGAGTTTGACAAGTCCACTACCCAGCAGTATAGCTTCAACAACGACTTGGTGATTTGGCGTTATGCCGATGCCTTGCTCTTGAAGGCTGAGGCAGCATATCGAATGGGCAACAAGGCTGAGGCTCTCACGATAGTGAACGAGATTCGTGCCCGTGTTGCAGCTACCCCTCGTACAGAGCTTACGCTCAATGATATTCTGGATGAGCGAATGCTGGAACTGGCTTGGGAGGGTGTTCGACGCCCAGACCAGATCAGATTCTGCACCTTTACGGAGCCTACGGTTGACCGCTTCAATGGGGTGACCCACAATGCTTCTGCAGGTGATTACAATGATGATACGCAGGGCTATACCATAGTTTATCCAATCCCTTATGCCGTGCTCAACTTGAATAAGAATCTCAAGCAGAATCCAGGATATACTAAGTAGTCAATCATAAACTAAAAATGAAGAATAATATGAAAAAAATATTTTTGCTCGCAAGCCTTCTGATGGCTTTTGGCATCTCGGCAGATGCTGGAGACATTACTTCTCCTAACGGACAAATCAAGGTGAACTTCACCTTGGATGGCACTGTGCCTACCTATAGTGTGACCTATCAGGGCAAGACCATCATCAAGCCTAGCCGTCTGGGTTATCAGCTCGCCAAGGGTGGTAAGGATGGCAAGGACCTGCTTGCCGATTTTAGCGTCATCGATGAGAAAACTTCCACTTTCGATGAGACTTGGACTCCTGTTTGGGGAGAGAACAAGTCTATCCGCAATCATTATAATGATATGCTGGTAGAGTTGAAGCAGAATTCCACCGACAGTTATATGAACGTCCGTTTCCGTGTCTATGACGATGGAGTAGGATTGCGCTATGAGTTTCCTCAGAAAGGCAGTCTCAACTACTTCACCATCAATGAAGAACGTACAGAATTTGCCATGACGGGCGATCATACCGCCTGGTGGATTCCTGGTGATTACGATACCCAGGAATATGAATACACCAAGACCCGCCTGTCGGGCATCCGTCCAGCCTTGCATGCTGCTGTCAGCAGCAATCTCTCACAGACTGTCTTTTCAGATACCGGTGTACAGACCTCACTCCAGTTGAAGACTGATGATGGTATCTATATCAATCTGCATGAGGCTGCTCTGGTGGATTATCCAGCCATGCACCTGAATCTGGATGACAAGACCATGACCTTTACCTCTTGGCTTACCCCTGATGCCCAGGGAATGAAGGGATACATGCAGACTCCGTTCAAGAGCCCTTGGCGTACCATGGTCATTACAGATGATGCCCGCAAGGTTCTGTCTTCCAACTTGATTCTCAACCTCAATGAGCCTTGCAAGATCAAGGATACCTCCTGGATTCACCCAGTGAAGTACGTGGGGGTATGGTGGGAGATGATTTCCGGTAAGGGAGAGTGGGCCTATACCCATAATTATCCTACCGTGAAGTTGGATGGAACCGACTATGTACATGCCAAGCCATCTGGCAAGCATTCTGCCAACAATGCCAATGTGCGCCGTTACATCGACTTTGCTGCAGCCCATGGTTTCGATGCTGTCCTGGTAGAAGGATGGAATATCGGTTGGGAAGACTGGAGTGGCTATATGAAGGAAAAAGTATTCGATTTCCTGACTCCATATCCTGATTTCGACATCAAGGCACTCAATGAGTATGCACATTCCAAGGGAGTGAAGCTCATCATGCATCATGAGACCTCTTCTTCTGTGATGAACTATGAGAAGTATATGGACAGAGCTTACCAGTTGATGAAGGATTATGGCTACGATGCTGTGAAGAGCGGTTATGTGGGCAACATCATTCCTCGTGGCGAGCATCACTACAGTCAGTTGGAAATCAATCACTATCTGCATGCCGTAACCCGTGCTGCCGATTATCACATCATGGTAAATGCCCATGAGGCTGTGCGTCCTACCGGTCTCTGCCGCACTTATCCTAACCTGATTGGCAACGAGAGTGCTCGCGGTACAGAATATCAGGCTTTCGGAGGAACCAAACCGGGACATACCGCCATCTTGCCTTTCACCCGTCTGCAGGGTGGTCCGATGGATTATACCCCTGGTATCTTTGATATGGATTGTGCCAATGGTTCACATTGCAACTCTACCATCTGCGGTCAGTTGGCACTTTATGTTACTATGTATAGTCCATTGCAGATGGCTGCTGATTTCCCTGAGAATTACGAGAAGCACATGGATGCCTTCCAGTTTATCAAGGATGTGGCCGTAGATTGGGACAAGTCTATCTATCTGGAGGCTGAACCAATGGAGTATATCACCGCTGCCCGCAAGGCAAAGGGTTCTGATAACTGGTTTGTCGGTGGTGTAACGGGCATGAAGGCTCATCAATCTACCGTAAAGCTCGATTTCCTCGACAAGGGAAAGAAGTATGTGGCTACCATCTATCAGGATGCAAAGAATGCCAACTACAAGACAAATCCTCAGGCTTATGTCATCACCAAGAAGACTGTAACCAGCAAGTCTGTCTTGAAGTTGAACTCTGTTGCAGGTGGCGGATTTGCAATTAGCATTCTCGCACAATAACACAATAAAATGCAGGATTTTGAGTTATTATGAAAGAAAGTTTTCTTGAATTAATAATTATGCTCATGAAAAGAATGAATAAAATGTTGTTGGTTGCTGCCTTGGCGGCAACCACACTTTCTGTTCAGGCAGAACAGAAGAAGGGACCGGCTTGGTTGAGTGATGCACTTTTCTATCAGATTTATCCATCTTCCTATATGGATACTGATGGCAACGGTATTGGCGATCTGCCGGGTATCACTTCCAAGTTGGATTACATCAAGTCTCTGGGGGTGAACGCCCTCTGGCTCAATCCAATCTTTGAATCGGGATGGTTTGATGGTGGCTATGATGTCATCGATTTCTACAAGGTGGATCCTCGATTCGGTACCAATACCGATTTGGTTACTTTGGTAAATGAGGCCCATAAGCGTGGCATCAAGGTTTGTCTCGACCTGGTGGCAGGACATTCCAGCACCAAGTGTTCCTGGTTTAAGGAGTCTTCCGAGAAAGATCCTAACCAGCGTTACAGCGACTATTATATCTGGATGAATGATATCCCTGAGAGTGAGAAGAAAGAAATAGAAGCCCGTCATCAGGAGGCAAGTCCGGAGTCTAGTACCCGAGGCAGATATGTGGAGGCTAATGCTCCTCGTGCCAAGTATTATGAGAAGAATTTCTTCGAGTGCCAGCCTGCCTTGAACTATGGTTTTGCTCATCCAGATCCAAATCATCCTTGGGAGCAAGGCGTAGATGCTCCAGGACCACAGGCTGTCCGCAGGGAAATACGTAACATTATGGCTTTCTGGTTTGATAAGGGTGTGGATGGCTTCCGTGTAGATATGGCGTCATCGCTTATCAAGAACGACCCCGACAAGAAGGAGGTTTCCAAGCTCTGGAAGGAGATGCGTGCCTGGAAGGATAAGTATTATCCAGAGACCGTCTTGATTTCTGAGTGGGCTAATCCGCAGCAAGCCATTCCTGCCGGCTTCAACATCGATTTCTACATCCATTTCGGTCTCAAGGGATATGCTTCTCTGTTCTTCGACCGCAAGACTCCATGGGGCAAGTGGGAGCAGAGTTACCAGAACTGCTATTTCGACAGGCAGGGTAAGGGTTCGCTCAAGGAGTTTAGCGAGAATTATACCAAGGCATTCAATGCTACCAAGAATCTCGGCTACATTGCTGTTCCATCTGCCAACCACGATTACCAGCGCCCTAACATCGGTACCCGCAATACGCCTGACCAGTTGAAGGTGGCGATGACCTTCTTCCTCACCATGCCAGGTATTCCGTTTATCTATTATGGTGATGAGATTGGTATGAAGTATCAGATGAATCTCCCTAACAAGGAGGGTAGCAATGAGCGTTCGGGTACCCGTACTCCGATGCAGTGGACCAAGGGCAAGAATGCCGGATTCTCTACAAGTGCACCCGATAAGCTTTACTTTCCTGTAGATACGGAAAACGGAAAGTTGACCGTTGAGGCTCAGCAGGGTGATCAGAATTCTCTGTTGTCATATACCCGTAAGCTGACCGCTTTGCGTCATTCAGCCAAGGCTCTTGACAATGAGGGTGATTGGAAGCTCCTGAACCAGAAGGGGCAGGAATATCCGATGGTATATGAGCGCACTTTGGGTGAGGAGAAGTATGTTGTTATCGTGAATCCTGGTGCCAAGGCAGCCTCTCTCAATATCAGCTCCGTAGGTGGTAAGGCTGTTTCTGTTCTTTCCACAGGAAAGGTTGTGTATAAATCAGGAAAAAAGACTGATGTGATTAAAGCGTCAGGCATAAGTGCCGCCATATTCAAGGTGGAAAGATAGTTTATGAGAAGGAACGTTTATCTGAATGAGAAAACGTTCCTTCTCTTACTTTTTTTGCAAGCGATATCTATAAAAAAGCCTTCAATTCTTATTTTTGTTGCTTTTCTCTTTCCTATTTCGGAGTTTTACTGTACTTTTGTACCGGAATAGGAAAAAGATAAGTAAGATGAATAGACGAAAAATGAAAACTGGGTCAATGGTGATGGTGAAAGCATCATTTCTTGTGGTGGTATTTTCTATGGGAGTACTTGCTCCTGCCATTGCCCAGAACGGACAGAACAGGAAACCTCGAAAGAAGCTGAAAGAACTACTGATGATGGCAGATAGCCTGCGACTCCAGTTGCGACAGTCTGCTGATAGGGGACGTATGCTCCAATGGGGCGACTCTCTTCTCATGGCAGAATTGGGAAAGAGCAAAATGAGTGAGAAGAAAAAACAAAGGTTCATGAAGCATTATGCCAAGATTCAAAGACGATTGAGCCTATACGACCGCCAATTGTTCAGAGGAGATTCACTGCTGGCAGCCAATTATTACAAGATAAAGTATGATACTACCTACATCTCCCGTCCAAATGCCCGATGGACCATTAAACTAAGAGGCAATCTTTCGGGAGCTGATTTGGAAACTACAGCGAAGACGGATGGAACGGAAACGCATACCAAGGTGATGGCAGACTGCCGTGGAACCCTCTCTATGGCAGTGGCTTACCGGGGATTGGGACTTGGCTTGGCTGTGAACCCAGCCAAGTTGGCTGGCAAGAATCAGGACTACGAGTTCAACCTCAATTCCTATAGCAACCGCTATGGCTTTGATGTGGTCTATCTCTCGTCCAAGACATTCCATGGTCATCAGGAAATGGGAGGTAGCGAGATAGATATCCATAAGGGAGAAATCTCGCAGAAGGCATTGAATCTCAATTTCTATTATGCCTTCAACTATCGCAAGTTCTCCTTCCCGGCAGCCTTCAGCCAGAGCTACATTCAGAAGCGAAGTGCCGGAAGTTGGATGGTAGGCGCCAGTTTTGATGGTTCCAAGACGAAGGTGAAGGGAATGACCATCCGTCTTAACGAGTTGGCGCTCGGTGCAGGCTATGGATATAATCTCGTTCCATCTTCTCATCTGCTGTTCCATCTGTCAGCCTTGCCAACTATCACGGTGTATTCGCATGACTATACCAAGATGAGAGCTGAAGCAGAAGAGGGGAGTAGTGATACAGAAATCCCAACCGTTCGTAACAGCATGAAATATCATTTTCCGTCTGCCATCATTACCGGTAGAGGTGCAGCCGTGTATTCCTGGCGCAACAAGTTTGCCGGTGCCACTGCGGTTTATAATTTCTCAGTAGCAGGAGATGAGGATCACCTGCAGGTGAAGAGAAACAAATGGCGAGTAAGAATGTTTTTCGGATTCCGGTTCTAGGAACATACTTTTCTTCTTCCTATGTCAGTTTTTGACGCATCCGGATTGTACTTTTGCGGCAGAAATTACAATCACTCTATATATAATAAGGTATGAAGGCAGGAAGAAGAGGGGTTAGGAGTCCCTGAAAATAAAATATAAGAGGAATCCATAAGATTTCTTGTTAAAAGTTTGGTGGTTCATCAGATTTTTACTAAATTTGCCATTGTATTAGTGACAGGGCAGGTGAAAGTCCTTGCTTGAAGTCGCTATGATGCAGAGAAACAAGATAATCTTGTGGACACGAGCAAACTATTCAGTTCTGTAGGTTGAAATCTGGTAAATTGAAACGTAGAAAGAATGAGAATTTGTTTGAGCGAGTCTACACCGTCATATGGTGTGGATTCCTCTTTCACATTTTCTTTTCTACGGGTTTTACCAGAGCCTAACTTGCAAGGAAGTGAAGAAAGTAGGGGTTCGCACCATCTTTTTTCGCTTATGAGCCATTATGAACTTGTTTAGTTCGCAGATTTTTCTTAACTTTGCAGAAGATTAGCTGCACCTCAGCATAACATTCAAGCAAGCTTGATGATTCTGCTTTCGGTTTGCATAATCTTTGCAGAAGATTAGCTGCACTCGGCAATTTGAAAGCAAGCTTTCATTGCGCTCGTTTGCATAATCTTTGCCCCTTGAAAGTAA
Source organism: Segatella sinensis (assembly GCF_040095255.1). Lineage (NCBI taxonomy): Bacteria > Pseudomonadati > Bacteroidota > Bacteroidia > Bacteroidales > Prevotellaceae > Segatella > Segatella sinensis. The sequence continues at coordinate 96,661 of NZ_JBBNGE010000004.1, forward strand.
ACAACTAGCTGTTTCGGCAGAAAAGCAGGAGCAGTAATACATAATGAACTTAAAAACAGAATGCTTATGAGCAAGGTATTTCAAGTAAAGCCTAAGCGCCTTAAACGCTCTAACGGTACAGTCCTCACTCCCGATATGGTAGTGACAGTAACAACCATGCAGCACACCGCCACCCCTTTTTACAATGGAGCCAAGGAGGTGCAAGAAGCCTACATGCGCATCTATGCTTTCGATTATAAGAAAGCATGCTGCAATCCGAATGATTTTGAATTTAAAAAGTTGGATTAAAATCTATTGATATATGATAATAACAGTATTGGATTATGGTTTGGGTAAATTACAAATTATAAAGATAATTAAGGAACATTTGGATATGGACCTCCCGGAGATAAAGAATTTATTTTCCTCTTGTCCTTTCCAGTTAAATGTAGATGATGCTATTAAGGCAATTAAATTGAAAGACGCTTTGGTCAGAAATGGATGTAAGGTTAGTTGTACGTCTGAGCCTGATGATATTAATTATGGGGAACTCTCAACAAAGGATCTTCAATTATTGGCAGAGGAATGTGATGGCAAAGCTTGTCTTGAATTGTCAAAACGATATGCTCATGGTACTACATTGTTGCAGTGTGATAAAGAACGCTCAAAAGAGTTGCGACGATTAGGAATGCTTTACCTTTACGGTTCAACTGTATCTCCTGAATTTGAAGAAGAGAAACAAGTATATAGGTCTATTTTCCTTGACGAAAACGGCAAGCCATATATTGATTGGAAGATTAAAAGTGAACAGATGAAGAAACTGTTCGTTAATATTGAAACTTTGTCTGAACGATATAATGACCTTGCATCCAACAACGACAATACCCAAGGTGTGCTGTCTAAGTTGGTTAGGCCAGAAGAAGTAGAGATGGCTCCAAAATTCTTCTCAAAATGGTTCAATATCGTATTTGCAATTAGTTTGATCGCAATACTAATTCACCCGATAATAGTTTTTATAGTACTTGCATGGAGATATTATAGTGTTAAGAGAAAAAAAGAAAAGTATAATAAATATTTACAGGATTTGCAGGTTTACAGAAATGAAAAGAGCAGATTGTCTATAGAAAACGCAAAGGAGGAACGAGAAGTAGCCTCGGCACTTGTCAACGTACAGGATGCGCTTTATGATGGATTGAATGTAGGCTTGAGTATTCCGTTAAATAAGGATACCATAACAAGGAATACTTATATTGAGTTTGGTGAGGAACTCAAGAAGTTGTTTGATCTGAACGATAAGGCGATGCTTAAAAATGATCCTGTGAGCAAGATTGTTGCGAATAAAAGATATTATGATGCTAAACTACGTTTCTTCTACACATACTCATTGCGTGCTGAAACAGAGTTGGATGAGGTATATAACTACTACCAAGAGATTATTCAGAAATCAGCATCTACGGGTGATTCTGACTTGTTGAGAAAAGATGACTTACCATTCATTAAGCAACACGATGCGGAGATGTCTCAAGACTTATCGGAGATAAAAACTATGCTTGATGACGACCGTCTGGCTAATGTCATGTCTGAACTTGGATATGTACAGGGACAAGAAACATCTACGTTTGGCGGATTGTGGACAGACGAGAAGAAACTGACAGATAAATCGAACGAGCTTAAGAAACTGTATGATGTCGCTAAGTACGAGTATGAGGAAATAACTGATTCCAACAAGAAGATAAACTATTGGTTGGATTATGTACGAGCATATGCTTACCGCAATATATACTTGGGTGCAGAACTCATCAATATTGTGAGGAGTAGTAATGGAGGACGAACGTTAGCTACGCAAAAAGACGGCATAGATGTCTCGATGCAATCGTTTGATTTGCAAGAAGTAACAATCAATGATGCTTCTGTGGATTTGGATGCTCACATCAACAAAACCGTAGACATGTTTACTCATGCTCTGAGGAACAAACAGTCACGAAAATGGATGAAGAGCAATCCTAAGATGGCAATGGGTGCAGCAGCTCTTACCTTTGTTGGGGGCGCATTGCTGGATAAGCTTGACAAACACACACAGTTGGTAGAAGAGCATACGGAATTCCAGAAAAACCTCATCTCGAACATAAAGGTTATGACCGAAGGCTACGAAGAAGGAAAGGCAAGTTCTCTGCGTGCAATAGAGATAATCAGAGCCATTGCCAAAGCTAACAAGGGCTTTATGGCTGTTTACGAACCATTGCGGGAGAAATGCCTTGAAAACGGCGAGCCCTTAACCATGCTAGATATGCAAGCCATTGCTAAAGCAACCAAGGACTACAAGATTATTAGTGATTCAAAATTAAAAAATAAATAATTATGAGTGATTCGTATGATATAGCAGAATATGCTTCAAATGAAGAAGCATATCCTGTGAGTTTAGAACAAAACAATGATATAATTGGTGAAGTGCAAGAAGTCGGACAGTCTTTGTCGAATTTAGTGCATACGTCAGAACGTGCTATTGATGCCGCACAGAATATCGCTGGCATGTTCACGGAATGTATTTTAGCCCAAGAACGTACTAAACAAATGCAAGAATGGGGTAAAGTTGAAATAGCTAACACAATTGCCAAATTCAAAACAGCCCAATCATTCTTAGAAGGTACGTTTGGGGAACGTGATAAGGCTTTGGTAAAGCACTACGATTTGTTAGACAAGGCAGTAGCTTCAAATGACAGAGACTTAATTCTTGCTTCGTTACAAGGTATAAGTTCGATTGTTACAAAATCACCATTAGACGATTTTGAGAAGTTTGTGGAATTGTATAACGACCCGTCACAGGAACTTTTGGATTTTTAGGAAGAATAAGAGTAAATACTGGGTTAATCGGCATTTTCACTTAAAGCTTTTAGAAGCTAACAAACGGTACCGTCCTCACTCCCGATATGGTAGTGACAGTAACAACCATGCAGCACACCGCCACCCCTTTTTACAATGGAGCCAAGGAGGTGCAAGAAGCCTACATGCGCATCTATGCTTTCGATTATAAGAAAGCATGCTGCAATCAGAATGATTTTGAATTTATAAAGTTGGACTAAAAAACTATTGTGAGAGAATGAATATATTGACAATTTCAATAATCTGTGTTGTGATAATCAGCACAGCGTTACTTATTTATTATTTCGCTTTCTATAGAAAGAAGCATGTTCCGATAAAACATAAAGAATACTATGAGGATAAGTCTCTATGTCGTACCTATGTCACGATAAATGGAGTGATGAATGGTCAAGAGATCACTTATTATCCTAATCAGCAGGTTAAGTCTGAAATTATGTGGATTAATGGTGAGAAGATCGGTCCTTTTGTAGAATATTATGATAATGGATTGATAGCTTGTAAAGGTGAATTTCAAGATAATGACAAGGTTGCAGAATGCTTTGTGTATTATCCAACTGGGGAAACCAATAAGGAACAGATCAAAATTAATGATGTTCCAGATGGTCCTTTCACCATTTATTTTAAGAATGGCCATCCTTATATACAAGGTAACTATAAAAAAGGTGTACTTGAAGGAGAATACATCGTGTATTCAATAGATGGCAATGTAAAACTTAAAAAACAATATTGATATGGGCTTATTAAAATCTATTTCTAAATCAATGAAGGGTACCTTCGTTGGTGATCTGGCTAAATCAGCCGATAAGGCCATTGATGCAACAAGTTCTTTTATTGGTGATTGCATTGATGAAACTTTTAATGAGGTTTGTGATAGCGCTAAATCTTTAACAAAGGGTGCCAAAAATGTAGCGAAGGGTGCGGGTAAAATAGGACGAGTAGTAACAGGTTATGAGGCTTATGATTCTCGTAAAAAGGCCAAAGAGGCAAAGGAACTTGCTGATAGAATGGTTGCTAATATAGAAGAGGAAAACAGAAGAAGAAGAGAAGAATCCAACCGTGTGTTGTCGGATTTTGGTAAGACAAAATTGGAACTTCTGAAGACTTGTCTTTCTCCATTTTTAGGTTATCTTAAGGTTATGGGAAATAATTATAAGGATAAAGAATATGAGTTTGGTGGTAAGATAAATCTTGATCAGTTAGATATAGATACCTTAGAATCTATAGAAATGAATGCTTCCACAGCTGGAAAAATAGCAGTGGCTTCTACAGGTGTAGCAACAATTGCATTATGTGGAGTACCTGCAGCTACTACGTCTGCAGTAATGGCTTTTGGGGCAGCAAGTACTGGTACTGCAATAAGTTCTTTGTCTGGTGCTGCCGCTACAAATGCAACATTGGCTTGGTTGGGAGGCGGATCATTAGCTGCTGGTGGAGGTGGAATGGCTGCAGGTTCGGCTGTACTTGGCGCGATTACAGCTACCACTACGGGAGTGTTTGCTTTAGCTGCTGCTGGAATTGTTGCATCGGCATATTATTCTAAAAAATATACGGAAGCCACTGCGTATTTGGAAGAGGTGAAAAAGGCACGGGCAAAGGCGAAGTTAGGTTGGGCTGCTATGGAAGCAATCAACCAAAGGGCCATTGAACTTGAATCTGTAATGAAGCGACTCTGTGAAAGAATAAACGACAAGTTGCTTTATTTGGAACCATTAATTTATGACTTCCAAATAGAGGATGAATATTATTTGAATACTTTTAGAGAAACTTCTCTATTGGTTAAATCATTAAGTGAAATAGCTCAGGTTCCTTTGATTGATAAGAACGGTATGCTTAGTAATGAGTCTTCTGTTACTTTAGCTAATACCCAAAAGATACTAAATAAAAACTTGTAATATGGGAAAGTCTGTTTCTGATTATATGAAGATAGCATGGAATGTATTTGGCAAAAAGGTAGTAAACCGTATGGTTTCTGAAAAAGCTGCCTCTTTTGTCGGAGACATCTGCTCTAAATATCAGGTTGAGGTTAAGTATAAGGAAGATCTGATGTTTCGTATACGTAATATTGTTGCGTATTTGGTAAATTGTAGACTTGAGGGGGCACCTATAAACAATAAATATGTATCAGATCAAATTAAGGGTCCGATAGCTCACTCTTTAGCTAATGCAGCTGCATCGTCAAATGATTATGATAATATGATGGCTGATTTTGTTAATTGGCTTGATGACGAACAATTGGATGATATCGAAAAATGTTTGATAGAAATTGGGCATAAAGAAGGTGCAGACTATATACAGTTGTTTAGGGAGATGTTTGCCGAAGTAAGAAGTAAGAAATGTTCTGAAATTGCTGATAATAGTTCTGAAGAACATTATGACTCTTATGAAATTATGCCTGAGAGACAATACGATAAAGGTGTAAGTGATTACAGAAGAGAGTCGGAAAAGGATGATGAGTTCATTAATGGTCTAACATCTTCTATTAATAATAAGATGCTTTCTGTGTCTAATGGAAAGCCTGGTCCTGCACAGATGGTGGAGATGACCAAGTTCTTTATAGATAAATCTGCTGAAGTTGCAAAGTTTTGTGAGGAGCAGAGAACCAAGCGAGCTGATATAAGAGCAAGGGCACAAGTGGCAATACATCAGATAGATGCTGTGAGAGAATTCTTGCAAAACTATCTCGATAAGACGTTTGACGAACGACGCATGTTGTTTGCTAAGGAATTTGAAATTGTGGATAAATGTCTTGCCACAGGTAATGTTCAAGCTTTGGCTGTATCGTTGAATGCAATAACAGATTTGGCAAAATCAAGTCCATTCAAAGCTTTAGCTGATATCAAGAGTGTGAAAAATGCCATAGAGAACCATAGTACGTTTGATATTTAATCTGAAAATATAAAAAAATAAATATGGAGAATGAAAATAGCAAAATCTTAGATGAGCTTAGACGACGGGGCAAGATATTTGAAGATCCTTGTCCTAACTCTGAGAGTATTATTGGTAAGTTGATAGATATTTTCTCGAAGAGGAAATAATGATTCGTCCGATGCGTAGCACGAAACAATGACTGGATGGATATAGATTTGTTTGTTTACTGCGCATCGGATGTGTGTTAGTTGTTCCGTTTAGAGAAGATGAGAAGTGTATTTGATTAAAAGAAAGTATGCAGTAAAATGAATACTTTTTAATTTTAAAAAAGGAATAGTCCAAACATATATTTATTTATGGTTAATGTAATAGAAATACAATTTAAAACTTTATTTATTTGTTTTATTGTACTAGGAGGTTTTTCTTCTTGTAACTTTAGTTCCTCTTCTACGGAAGATATAGAATTAACTCAAGAGGAAGCTATTGGCAAACTTGCAGACTTATCTCCTACAGAAGGAGCACATTTTTTTGTAGATAATCGTTCGCAATATCCTTTTTTGGATACATTGTATACAGACAATATAGTCCCTATTATAGGACAATGTAGTTTTGACACAATAAAAGCAGTAAAAGAAACTATTGAAAATACTCCTGCTAATGTTGCGTTATTACCTTTGTATGATAATGCAAGAAAGGTTTATCTTGAAAACATAAAGCAAGAAATAAAGGAAAATGCCAATTCCCAGAAGAAAGCCTTTGTTGATTATATGATTCCTGCTATGCAGGTTGAAATAGACTCCTTGCTCGATGTGGATATGAGTGAGGTGATGAGCAAGTATGCGGGTGGCTTTATGAATTGGAGAAAACTTAAATATTGGTTTGGTACGGGGACTGATGATTTTGAAAAAATATGGAATGATAATATAGATAATGATAAGTACACAGAATGTGTAGCAAAGTATATTAATACATATTTAGATTCTTTGGCTGAGCAAAGGAACAATTATTATATTGACATTGTAGGTAAGGGGGAATTTGAGAGCGAGTCGCGAATAAGTCAGGCAACAATGGATTTGTTGTTGGCTAAAAAGTGTGTACGCGAAGTAAAGAAGTTTACTGAAAAGGAAAAGGAGGAGATGACCACTTCCTTCTTAAAGGATTGGGTAGCTCCTACAATTTTAGGAGTGTTTACAGGTGGTGCCGGTACTGCTGTGTCGTGGGCATACGATGCAGGCAATTTTCTTTATGATGTAAAGGTTACATTAGATGATATTAAATCCCAAAAACTTGATTCTGAAGAAGTTATAAAGTATGCTTGCATGGAAAATATAGGATTCCAAATACGTCAGGCATATTTGAAATATTATACAGAACGAGTGTTTAGAAATATCGATGAGAATAGCGATAAGTTGTATAATATAATATCTGAAAATCTATGAAAAAGTTTATTCTAAAAATAATTCTTATATATATTTTAATGGTCTTGCCATATTCTTCTTTTGCACAAAAACAATTGGTAAAGACGGTCTATAAAGGAACTAAAGGACTGTTTAGAACCGAGGCAAAAGTCCTTACAAAGGAAGGAATAGAGGCAGCAAACAAATCAATGCTGAAAGATGCCTTTAAGTCAGGTGCAGAGGAAATAGGTAAGAATTATGTTCAGAAAGCATCGGCAAAGCAGCTTGTAAGAAGTGCTGTACGCAAGAATCTATTGAAAGAAATAGAAGAAAAAGAACTAGGCTCACTTCTTCGTTATGGCATGATTGGAGCAAAAAAGGAAATTGCTCATACGGAGAAGTCGGCGGTGAAGGTTTTGTTAAAGAAAAGTTCTTATGACGAGAGCTACAATCAGGGTGTTCAAAAGTTGGTCAAAGAAGTTTCTGCTAAGGAGAAGAAAATGGCCACAAAACTTGTAGCTGAAGAATATTCGACTCTTTTAAAAAAGTATGGTTCTCATTTGTCTAAAAAAAAATATACAAAATTACTTTCCGAGATGTCCAATAATAAAGCTTTGGTGCAGTTAATAAAAGAAAACCCGAAGCTAAATATAATGAGATGGGAGAAATCGCAAAGAAAAACAGTTGATTTGTCTAAAATTGTACGCACTAACAAGGGAAACTTACCGCCTAACTATAAATATGCGGGTTCTACATTTTATGCAAATCCAGCTCTTAATCCTGAATTGGAAAAAAAATTGATTGATAATGGTGGTAAAATAAATTTAAATGGAACGATAGTTACAAGAGAAGAACTCATAAAGTTGGATAAAAAGTATCCTGGTGGAGTAACTTATGGAGATAATGGTTTGCCTGATTTTACCAAGGCTGCTAAAACTTATCCTGATGGAACTCCTGTAATAGAAGAAATTAAAGGTGGATTGACAAAAAGTAGCAAAAAAGATAGAGATTTAGCTACAAAACAGTTGGGGGACAAAGGTATCACTTGGGACCTTGGATCGTATACGTGGCATCATATAGAAGGTACTAATAAGTTGATATTGGTAGATTGGTATTATCATGCTTTGTGTAAACATGCCGGTGGTAGAGCAATCTCTAAAATTTAATTTTGTTGCCTAGTATACAGCTCCAGTGAAATGCCCTAAGTGTGGTGGATGGCATACCTATCCACCAGGCTTTTTAGGCTTGAATAAATATTTTTATCTTTGTAACTGGTTGATAAACAATAATTTGTATCATTTCAATACCTATTTTTAGGTGACGCAATAACGAAGTTTGGTGAAGTTTACATATTGTAGAAAGGTAAGTGCACTAATTTTGTCAATGATTCTGGCAAACACAACCATTCAATACTTTTTTCTTGATGTTCTATCACCATTTGACACACCTGTATAGTTATTTCGCAGCCGAAATCAAATGTATAACTATATTAAGGTAATGTAACAATGGAAAAGAACATCAAGAAAAGAGTATGTAGGTTGGCTGCGGTATTGAGTGCCGTGCTGGTAGTATTTTTTAATTTTCTGTCATATTTTGGTCTTTGCAGTTAAAAATGTTCCGGAAAATTTGGTGGTTATCTTGATAATTACTACATTTGCAGAAGGATACTCCACCTCATCATATCGTGAGTTGGGTATTTCCTTAGTTAAATAAAAAAAGAATGGAATATCAAGAAATAGAGGCACTTATAGCCTTAAAAGAAAGTAAAAATTTGGAGTTTAAAGAATCGACAGGTCAATTAGACCGTTCGATGGAAACTTTATGTGCCTTTCTTAATGGCGATGGTGGTATTGTACTTTATGGAGTAAAGGACAATGGAAATGTTGTAGGTCAAGAAGTTTCTGATAGTACAAAACGTGCTATTGCTGAGGCTATTAATCGTATCGAACCTTTTGTGTCTTTGGAAATAAACTATGTCCGGATTCCAAATTCCGATAAGTTTGTTATAATTGTCAATGCGGAAAAACAACGTTTTATGCGTCCTTTCGCTTACAAAGGTAGGGCTTATCTTCGTATAGAAAGTACTACTACGGTAATGCCGCAAGAGCAATATAACCATTTGTTGATGCAACGTGGTGGAAAATATGGTTGGGAAGCAATGGTCAATCCCGATTTGAAAATATCGGACCTTGATGAGAATGCCATTCTTGGTGCAGTACGTGAGGGTATAAGAAATGGTCGTCTTCCAGAAGTGACTATTCGGGAAGAAATACCTACGATTCTCAGGAAGTTTGGTTTGCTTCGTGATGGGAATTTGAATAATGCGGCAGCTGTGTTGTTTGGCGTGGATTTCTATGACTATCCGCAATGTCTTTTGCGAATGGCACGTTTTAAGGGAACTACCAAAGAAGAGTTTATTGATAACCAAAGAGCGCAAGGTAATATTTATATCTTGCTTGATGCAGCAATGGCTTTTTTCTTTAAGCATCTTTCTTTGTCTGGGAAGATAAATGGACTTTATCGAGAAGAAGAATTGAGTATTCCTTACAAGGCTTTGCGTGAATGTTGTATCAATTCACTTTGCCATCGTTCGTACCATCATCCTGGTAGTTCTGTCAGCATAGCTATTTATGATGATAGGGTAGAGGTTACCAATACAGGAACATTTCCGGCAGATTTACCCGTTGAGCGATTGATGCAAGAGCATGATTCCAAACCTCAAAATCCAATCATTGCCAATGTGCTTTATAAGAGCAAGATTCTTGAAAGTTGGGGACGTGGTATTGGTACGATGGTAGATGAATGTAAACGTGTTGGATTACCTGCGCCAGAATTCAAAACAGATGGTAATTTCGTGACTGTAGTCTTTAAATATAACTGTGATGGTGTTAACCTACAGTTGGTAAATAGCAATCCAACAAGTAACCAACAAGTACCCAACAAGTACCCAACAAGTACCCAACAAGTATTGGAACTTGTCGGAATATTGAAGGATGGAGAGTATTCTGTTAGAGAAATCATGTCTTTTTTAATGTTGAAGGATAGGGTGAATTTCTTGTATAAATACTTAACACCAGCATTGGAAGAAGGATTGGTTTCCATGAAATATCCTGATAATCCAAAGCACCCAAAGCAGAAGTATATGCTAACAGAAAAAGGACGAAAGATATTGGAAAAATAGAATGAATAGCAGTAATCTATGTGTTTTATACTTTTTTCTTGATGTTCTGTCACCATTTGACATATCTATATAGTTATTTCGCAGCCGAAATCAAATGTATAACTATATAAGGTAATGTAACAATGGAAAAGAACATCAAGAAAAGAGTGTGTTGGTTGGCTGCGGTATTGAGTGCCGGGCTGGTAGTATTATTTGGCTATTGGTTCTTCTTGAACCCTCATGGCTATTGGCAAAAGGAGAAGGAGGCTGAGAAGAATGAATATATGGATAAGAGGATGCTTTGGCGGAAGTCGGAGAAAATGACCATGCAACAGATGCTGTCGGACATGACGCTAATGGCTAAGGGGGATTCGGTCCTGGTTTGTTGGCTAACTGGTCTCTCGCTTCCCGTTTATCGTGACTTCATTCATGGTACTGCGCAACCTACAAGGAATGCTTGGGCTGAGACGAGATATTGGTATATGTCTTCTCTCGCTAAAGGCAGAGAATGGATTGAGGAACGTGCCAAGACGAGGATTCACAAGAGCCTGATTTTTGTGGAAACGAGTAGATTTCAGGTGCAGAAGGATTCCTTGAAGGATTATCGTAAAGAGAAACTTACTCCAACTGAGATTAGAAACAACAAGATGTATCTAAAAGATAATTGTCTGTATAGATGAAATCATAGCATAAATAAAGTATAACGAAAAATGAATAAAATTATAGGGTTTCTTGTAATGGTTTTCATGTTCCTACCCTGGCGACCAATCGTTGCAATAGTGGCAGCAGTATTGTTTGTCAACATCAATGGTACGGAATTGTATGGATGGCAAGCTGGTTTGGCGCATGGATTGTTCTTCCTGCCTAATCTGGTGAGGCATCTCTTTGACGGCGATGTCCTTTTCAAGGCTACCAATTGTACTACAGGTTATCATGTTGCCTGGTGGATAGCTACAGTTGGCTCATGTATCGGTTGGCTCGTTGATGCAACCTTCTCTTTTATGAAGGCATCGGTATTTGTGGGTAGTGATAAAGAATAAATAAATATAAATACGATGAATAGTATGGTTAATAAAAAAGCTGCTAAGCGTGAGAAGATGATGAACATGCCATCTTATCGTCTGATGGTAGGTACGGCGAAGTATATGGACAAGTGGTTCTTGGATCCTATCCTTGGCTTCATCCTTCCTGTCGGTATCGGTGATGCTTTGACGAGCGTGTTTGCATTCCCATTCATCTATTACAGTCTTTGCGTGGTTAAGTCGATTCCGCTGACTTTGGCTGTCATCTATAATATCTTGATGGATGTGCTGATTGGTGCCATACCTTTCTATATAGGTGATGTGCTGGATGTATTCAAACGTTCGTATGTAGAGAACCTGAGATTGGTTACCGGGTATATCGAGGATGATAAGGAGATTATCAATAAGGTGAATAAGAAGGCCTTCTGGACGGCTGTGTTCATCGTCGTGCTTTGCTGGTTGATTTATGTGGTGATTTCATGGGCCATTCGCTTGGGAAATTGGATTGTTTCATTATTTTAAAATATGAATAGCAACATTTTCTTTCAGCCTTTCGTTGGCAAGGATTATGCCAATGGGGGGATATTCGGCAAGCGAATCATGATATTGGGCGAGAGTCATTATTGTGATGAGAGTTGTACGGATTGTGGCGACTGCCAGCTACATCGGGAGTGTATGAACTTTACGCAGCAGGTGCTTGATGATTATCTCAATGAGAACAAGGAACGGCAAAACTGGATGCGGACTTTCTTGAAGTTTGAGCGTTCGTTAGTGGGTGAGGAGACCAATCAAGCAATGAGGCTGAAGATCTGGAACTCGGTCATCTTCTTCAACTATCTGCAAGTGGCGATGGGTGGTCCTCGCGAGGCTGGCGCAGCCGAACAATATCACCAGGCTGGGAAGGCTTTCTTTGAGGTCATCGAAAAGTATCAGCCTCAGTACATCATTGTATGGGGTAAGAGGCTTTGGAACAATTTACCTGGCGGTCACTGGCGCCAAGAGCAAATTTCTGATGTTCACTGGGTGGATTGCAATGACATGGAAGTGGAAGGCACTTGGGTGCCTAATGGCTTCTACATGATGCCTGGTGGCAAGCATGTTAAGGCTCTTGTGGTGAATCATCCTTCCGTAGGCTATTCCTGGGACTATTGGTACAAGGTGATACAAAGATTTTTGAGATAATTTTCTCGCTTGCGTCACGATTTGACACACCTGACCTGTACCTTTGCAGCTGTAAACATAAAACAAGGAATTATGGCACAGATTACAATCAATATCCAGACTTTGGACTGGACAATGGGGGAAACCGTAGGCTTGCACTTGATGTTGAAGAAAGACAGCAAGGCAGGGATTGCATGGGGCGATGGAAGGGTACAGGTCGTGACAGGCAAACAGGAACAGAATTCTGAGAAGTTGACTTGGGTTAAGGCTGGTCATTCCTATCCTGAGAAGGGCGTGAACTATACCATTACCATCTGCTCGGAAGAGGAAGATGCCATTATCGGATTTGATGGCTGTGGCATGTTCGAGGTGAAAACCTTTGATGTGATTCTCACGGAATGTCCTAGCTTGCGTATCCTGGGATATTCGGGATATGGTGGGCAATGGCTCGACGTAAGCAAAAATCCTTTGCTGGAGTTCATCGACTTCAGCGCGATAAGAAACGAGAAGTTGGATTTCTCTGCCAATCCTCTCTTGGAGGAGTTGCATATTGATGGATCCGAAGATTTGGTGTCTTTGGATTTGAGTAAGAACGACAAGTTGCGTCGCTTGGACATCTTCATGTGTCACAATCTTCAGCATCTCGCCTTGAGCAATCAGTCACAGCTGAATGAGGTGGATTTCGCTCTCACTCATCTCCGTCCCAAGGACTTGGAGTATTTGGAGAAGACGTTGAAGCGAAACTCTCCTTACAAGGTACGGGGCGGAAGCTTTGGCGATGATAAGATAATAGAAGTTAGTAATGGTGAAATCGTAGGTGAAGATGAAGGAAAATTGGATTCAACTTATCGATACAATTGAGAAAGATCCGTTTGAAACGGAGGCTTTCTTCGCTTTGATGGAGTATGTGGGCGAAGCGTCGGATGAGGACAAACGCAGAGTTGTACAAGAAGTAGAGCGTCGCATCAAGATGATTGCCCGTTATGATGCGGACAAGAGTTTCCGCTTCCGTAAGTTCAGTGAACAGGAGCGGGAGGTGCTTGATTCCCTTTGGAGTACTCGGGTAAAGATTCTCAATGTGATGATGTTAAATCCTACAGAGGAAGAAATCGAGCGTTTGGGACATCAGAATGACAAACTCCGTGAGTTGTCGAAGGATGCTTTTGCGCAAGGGCGCAACCTATGGCAGTCTTTACTGCATTCTCCTCATCTGAAAGCTGACGACGACCGCTATGATGTAGAAGAACACGTAGGTTTCTGTTATAATGATGAGGATTCCGTCCTCAAGATGGATAATGATGACTATTATGGCTCAGACTTCGAGTATATGCTCCATTTTCATTGCAATTTTAGGGATAGTGGGCGGTATTATGTGGGTGAACCTTTGGTGGCTGATGATGGGACCAACTGGAATTTGGATTATCTCGACAATCAGGCTTTCGACAGATTTTGTATCTGCCATCTCTTGCACTCGTTACATAGTCATGAATATTATTCGTTGCCAGACATTCTCCGCATGGATGACTTCTATGTACATGTCTGGCTGCAGTATGAGCGAGAGGTGTATCAATGGAAAAAAGGAAACGTAATCTTTAAAGAGGAAGTAAATGGAAAAGGAATGGAAAAAACTGATTGATGAAGTTGAGAACAACCGTAGCTATAGTTCGGAGCCTAACTTCAAATTTGTAGACTTTATAAGAGAAAAGTCTACGATAGAGGATAAGCGTGCCATCATACAAGATGTGGAACGTCGTATCAAGAAGGTGGTGAATTGTGAGGATAATAATCCAGGTTGGTTCTTCCGTAACTTCAGTGATACGGAGCGGGATTTGCTGGACGATTTGCTCGGGCTTCGTGAGGTGACGCTCGATGAGATGATGCTTCATCCTACTGCTGCCGAGGTGGAACGATTGAGCAAGTTGAACGACAAACTCTACAAGCTCACCTTGGAGTGTTTTGAGCAGTGCCGTAACCTTTGGCTTACGCTCTACCGTTCGCCATACAAGGTGGACGACCGTTTCTGCTACGACTTGGACAGTACGCTTCGATTCGAGTATGCTGACAAAGACTCGGTCTTGCATCTGGAGAATGATGACTATTACGGTTCCGACTTCGACTATATGATTCATCTGACAGATGAGTTGCTCAGTACAGGACATTGCAAGATGGATACCATCGTGAATGGTGCGTCTGCCAACTTTTTCGGCAACGAAGAGGATACGTTGAGAGAGTTGACTGATACGCTCGACGATGGCACGTCGTGGGCGGAAGGCTATCTGCACAACAAGGCGTACGACCATTTGTGTATCTGTTATGCGATGCATGCCTTGCATACTCATGAGCCTTGGTGCCTGCCAGACATTCTTCGTATGGATGATTTCACTATTAATGTGAAATTGAATTATGAGCGCAGCGTGTCAGAGCAGCGAGATATTCATTATCCTGATGTAAACGAGAATGACCCTCATTGGCCTGAGGGTGTGCCTTGTTTGGAAAGGTGAAAAATAATTTGTGATGCAATAAAAATAAAATTAGAACGTCATATATAAAAATAGAAGATTATGAAGTTAGCAGAAGCATTGAGCATCAGAGCCGATTTGCAGAAGAAAGTGGCTCAACTGAAAGAACGTATCAAGGAGAGCGCCAAGGTACAGGAGGGCGATGAACCTTGCGATAACGTGGAGGAACTGTACAAGGAACTGGATGAAGCACTCGTCCAGTTGGAAGACTTGATTTATCGCATCAACATCACCAACGTTCAGATAGTTCAGGACGGAGACTCCTTGACTCGATTGATAGCCAAGAGAGACGTCTTGTCGATGCGTGTCAAGGCATTGAAAGAGGTGGTGAACTACGTAGCTGCCAACGATACTCGCTTTGGCAGAAACGAACTGAAATATGTTAGAACCATAGATATAAAGGTTCTTCGCAAGGAGGCTGATACCTATGCCAAGCAGTATCGGGAGCTCGACCTGAAAATTCAGAGTTTGAACTGGACTGTAGATTTGGTGGATTTGCAAGACTTGCCCCGATAATGGAGCGAGGATTGAAATTTTCATTGAGTAGATTAAAATTTTCGGAGAAAAGATAGAGGCAGCAAGAAACTGACATCAGGCAATAGGTCTGTGTTAGCATTATTAAAAATTCATGTGTTTCATGCAAAGAGACGAGTTTGTTCACAGTTCATTTCAAGCATCGGGCACAAGTGTATCGCGCATTGGTATATGACAAAAGTCAGAAACGCCAGCATTTAGCATTACCATTTTGTTGGCTATCTTTTCTCCTTTTCTTTTTATGCATTTCTCGTAAATATTCATTAGATTTTTAGAGATTATGGACAATCGTGTAAAATTCTATAGTTGGCTGATAGGCCTCTTGGATCGTAAGCATCTTACCTTTGAGGAGATTGCTAATGAGTGGCGTGATGCCAACGCTAATCAGGATGAGGATGAGCTGGACAAACGTACCTTTCATCGTTATCGTGAAAATATCCAGTCGCAGTTTGGTATTACTGTGGAATGCGACAAGAGCGACGGCTATCGGTATTATCTGAAGCGTGATCCGATCGCTAATGATGATGTGACGGAATGGATGCTGAGTTCCCTGCGGCTGGCTTCGTTAGGTGATATGCTGAAGTTTCACAATAAGGTGATGCTCGATACACCGCCATACAACACGGAATATCTGGATGATATTCTTGCAGCGATAGATAAGCAATATCTGCTGAAGTTTAAATACGTTTCGGGATTTGGAGCAGAGAGTGATATTATTCTGCAACCGGCTTTCGTGAGATACTTCAAACAACGGTGGTACGTTGTTGGAGTGAAGAAACAACGTTCGGCGTCCGAAGGGAAAGCCAATTCAAGTGCTGAACAGGATGAGAGGAAGCTCGTTCGCTGTCTTCCTTTTGACCGCATCAGTTTCCTTAAGCTTATTTGCGAGAAGCATCCGTTGCCGGCAAAGATGAAGAAGTTCCTGACTCCAGAGAATTATTATGAAGATTGCTTCGGCATCTATCGGATGGAAGATGTGCCCGTGGAGCAAATCCGCATCCGTGCCTTCTATCCGGAATACAATTACATCGAGGAGGTTCCGCTGCACGAGAGTCAGCAGAAAGTGAAGGAGTCGAAAGATGGAATGTATCGGGAATATACCCTCACCGTTCGCCCCAGCCGTGATTTCCTTCAGGAACTGTTGTGGCATGGCAGAAATATCATTGTACTGAAGCCTGAGAGCTTGAGGCAGGAGATGATTGATATCTTAAAGGATATGACGAAGAGTTATGAGACGGGCGAATGCCTGAATGGGGAGGAATAAAAGAATCCTCAGATCGGGAACACACTGTGTGCCCAATCTGAGAAATTCCTGTTATTTATATTCCTTCTGTCAGGAATTTGCGAAGATGCAGGTGCGTGATTCCGTCATTATCATTTTTGGTGAGCAGAGGAGTCATGGAGATAACGTACTTCGGATAGTTGTCTTTGATGGAACGGAGATTGCCAAACTCACGCTCTCTGGTTGCATCGTCGGCTATGATGTAGGAAGCTTGCACGTAGATGCGTTCGCCGCCTGGCTTAGTACAAACAAAGTCGATTTCTCCAGCTTGCAGTTGTCCTACATAAACTTGATAGCCCAAGCGTATGAGGTTCTGATATATGATATTCTCTATCACTTTCTCGATGTCTCCTTCACGTGTTCCCCCGGCAATGGCATTTCTAATGCCGTTGTCTTCAAAATAAAACTTATCGTTGGTTTCAAAGATACGTTTGCCGTGGATGTCATAGCGGTTCACCTTGTGTAGGATATAGGCTTCACAAAGGAAGGATATGTAATTGATGATAGCTGTGGACGTTATAGATTCGCCTTGTGATTTCATATATTTGGCGATACTGTTGGCGGAAATCAACTTACCGGTGTTGTCTGCGAGGAAACGTACTAAATTCTCTAAGAATGGCACGTTTCTTATCTGGTTGCGCATAATGACATCCTTAAGTAAGACGGTATGGTAAATATCCATTTGATATTCACGTGCATCATCCTCTTCAAGCCCTATCTTTGCCAGACCAGGCAGGCCACCATACTGAATGTACAGAGCAAGTGCTTCGTCATTATCTGATAGTTGATGAAATTCCAGAAACTCGTTATAGATCAGCGATTGGATATAGATTTCCTTATATCTGCCACCGATGAGTGTGCTCAGTTCATTGCTCAGCATGCGAGCATTGCTACCTGTGATGATAATGTCGGTGTTGGGTTCTGTGCGATAACTTCGAATGGAGCGTTCAAATTCCCTGATGTCTTGTATCTCATCGATAAGGATATAGTTATGTTTATCGGATAAAAAGTGCTGTCCGATATAGTCGTTGAGATCCTGGTAGGTCTGAATGTAGTCAAACTCTCTTTTCTCCTTGTCTATATAGATGATATTATTGTCGTCATCTGCCATTTTACGGTCACGAATCATCTTCATCATGCAGCTTTTTCCTACACGACGTTGACCTACTAATACGATGATGGTCTCCTTTCCAAGATACTTTTCTATCTTGTCGATATATGATTGACGAATAATAGTTGCCATATTTTTATCACTTATAAATGAAATTTTCTGCAAATATACGATTTTTATCTTTTATAAAAGATGAAAATCCTAAATATTTTGCTTTTATCTTCTATAAAAGATAAAAAATGGCGTTTTATTCTCATTTTATGATAATCATAAAGTGATTATTTATCTTCCTTAAGATACCAGCCTTTGATGTATCCGGAATAATGCTTGGCAAACTCCTCGGCTTGGCCGGGAGCACAGGCCTTTACTTTCCTGGCTGGAATACCCGCCCAAATCTCATGTGCTGGAACTTTAGTGCCATGGGTAACCACAGCACCTGCAGCAATGATAGCTCCTTCGCCAATATCAGCCTTATCTAGCACGGTAGCATTCATGCCGATGAGTGCGCCTTTTCTGACTGTGGCTCCGTGGACGATGGCACCATGTCCCACAGATACATCATCCTCCAGGATGCAAGGCATCGTACCGGTTTGATGGATGCAGGCGCAATCCTGCACATTTACCCTGTTTCCACATCTGATGGCATCCACGTCAGAGCGCAATACCGCACAATACCAGATGCTGCAGTCATCACCAAGGATACAGTCACCTGTCAGTACGGCATTCTCAGCGATAAAACAATTCTTTCCCCAACGGGGAGTCTTTCCTTCTACTGTCTTTATAATAGCCATATTAAATATGTATATGTTTTACAATTCGGGTGCAAAGGTAACAAAAAATACTGGAATCATATGCTGGTTTTGCATAAAAATAGGCATGTGTCTGCATCGCACGGACGTATACCTATTTTGTAGAATAACTGCTATTCAGCGAAAGAGATGTGGAAACAGTACGTTTGCCATTTATTTGCTACCCTTACTACGATTGCAAGTACGGCAAAGCATTTGGCAATTGCTGATGTAGGTTCTTCCACCTTCTCGCCAAGGCTTGATGTGGTCGCCCTCCATTAATTCAAAGTCAAACTCTTTGCCACAGATGGCGCATTTATGGTTCTGTTTTTCCCATATTGCCTTCTTAACCTTATCCTTGAAAGTACGAAGGTCTAGATAACGCTCATCGCCAGTTAACACATAAGGAATAATTCCTTTCGGCGCGAATCGGCCTGACCTCCTCAGACTGCGGAAATGTACTCCTTGCTCACACCAGTGGTGTGATACAAACCAGAATAAGTAATATGATACTTACTCATTACTTCAACCAAGATTTTGCCAAATTGACCCATGTCAACGTGATAATTTGATTGTAACTACTCAGCACCCCTATGGGCATGAGTAATCGTCTTACTGTTGTACTACAGCAAGAATTGCATTGAATTTAGA
>NZ_JBBNGE010000050.1:0-24094 GCF_040095255.1 Segatella sinensis
GTATTATTGACCGTAAGTTCTTTCTCTTCAGACTAATGAAGATCTATGCCTAATCCACACACTTTTACTGGTGACCCCCATGTTCTGTATCTTTGTATGATGTCTGCAATCAGGTAATACGTCTTCTTGTTCATCTAGAGACCGCAGTTGAAATCATTCATGATCTGTACGTGTTCTCGCTTTGCCTTGAACGTGCCACGGCGTTCGTGCAGCCGGAGGTCTTCAAAAAGATCTGCCGACATGAGTTCGATGGAGTTGTAAATCGTCACATTCAATTCGTGGATGAGTCCATCGGCGGAAGTCTTGCAGTTGATCTTGAACATCCTTTCGGTGACCGGATAGCAGTAGGCGCAGCATTCATGTCCGAACACCGTATGGACTGATGGTTCCAGATGGTAGAGAATGGCAAGGTCGGCATTCATTTCGAACATATCAATCACCTTGTCTATAGGCTGTGGGATATGAACTTCGTAGGGAAGAATGGCGTAATCTTCGTATGCCTTTATCTCGCCAATCCAATAATTGTCAATCAGCTCTGGCAACAGCATGGGGCCGGATGCCTTGAATTTATAGATAGCTTCCTGTAACATGATAATGAAAGATTAGAGGGTTGATATGTAAAGACGCATCAGCTGGGCTGGAATCTTGTTGGACACTTCCTTGTTGACAAGGTGCTTGCCTTCAAGTCTCGTGATGATGGCAGGATAATCCTTGGCGATGTCCGTCATCAGCTGAGCCTGCTCCGGGGTGAGCATGGCAATGGCCAGCGCATCCATCGAGAGATAAGGCTGCAATATCATCCAGAGATAGGCATTGGCTTGGATAATATCTCTGATTTTTCCTCGCTTCAAAGCGTCACGACAAACCTGGGCGTTGAGAATCAGACGACGGTCTGTTCGCATGGACATGAGGACGAGTGTCTCAGAAGCTGGCAGCTTATTCCTGGAAGCAGACTTGTAGATGGCAGAACAGATGTCTGCCGTATGGTTGGTGATTTCCGTCATTCCGATGGATGAGCATTCGTCGATATGAGCGAGGAACGTGCGGAAATGGCGGTCTTCCTCATGCAAGAACGCCATGAGTTCCTTTCTTGACTTGATGCCATGCGACTTAGTGCTCAGCAGGAACTTGGAATAGTTGGCCAAGGCTCTGTGAACTTCCAGGTCATAGGCAGACGATTTGTCCAAGGTGGCGAAGAACTTTGCGGCATTTTCCTTCAAAGAGACGAGTTCCTTGTTGTCCTTATATAAAGAGGTGTGGAGCTTTACATAAGCCACATCGCTCAAAGTACAGTTACCAGTCATCCCCAGAAGTTCTGTGCGGATAGAGTCTGAAATCAGATCATACTTCATGGAAAGCCCACTGTGCGCATTGAACGAAGGATCCTTCCTGATGTAGTTCAAGACGGTGTCTCCATACTCGTGCCACTGGTTGATGTAGTCTGCAAGATGCTCTGCATCAGAGTCTGAATGCCCTTTCATTGTCTGAAAGAAAGCCTGGTATTGTTTCAACGCATCTTCAGAAGACTTAAAATCATATTGACGACTTCCACTGCATGAGGTAATCATGAGTAAGGCACATAAAAAAAGCAAGTGAAAGAATAAACTCTGCTGAGTTGTTTTTCTTTCACTTGCTTTACTTTCTTTCATTTGGTTTTTGAGACCTGTTGCTGAAGAGTTACCGAGGCAACCGACAAAACTGTTCAACTGTACTGTATTCCTATTATCCATTGGCATGTAATTGAAAATTTTGCGTGCAAAGATACAGATAAAATTCCACATTAACGACACTACAATCAGACTTTATGTTATTTTATGTTTCATACTCTTTGCAGTATGATTCTTGAAGATGTGCTCCTATTTTATAAATTAGGTTAAATCAAGTCTGCAGAACCAACAAAACCAGGCAGTATGAATCCATTTCTGAATATAATTTGTATCTTTGCAGAAGAATCGTGCCTGAGCAGGTGTTATCCTGCCGTAAAAAGGCGCATAACTATCAAGTTATCAGTCAATAAAACATTTTGATATGGCAAAAGTAGGCTACATCATGGCTACATCCCAGTATGACAAACTGGAAGAAGACCGCAAATGGATGAACGAGTTCGGTTGTGTAAGAATCATCGAAGAAAGTGATGATAACGAACGCCACAGACCGCTGTGGAAACAACTGATGGCAGCATTGCAAAGAGGCGATGAACTGGTGATTCCGAAATTTTCCAACGCCTTGCGTGGCAGTCGTGAACTGGCAATATTCCTGGAATTCTGCCGGGTCAAGGTCATTCGCATCATCAGCATCCACGACCGGATTGACTCCAGCAACATCCTGTTTCCGGAAACCAAGCCATCTGACGTGTTGGTAATGATGGGTTCCCTGCCCGACGAAGTCCTTGCTCTCAGGAAATCTGCAGAGCATGTAATCAAGCTGCAGGAGAAGATGATTGTGTCCCTGCCTCCTGTTTCTGCCAGCAAGATGCAGAAGCTCGACAGAGAGAAGACTGTTGTGAACCTCTATGTTGCAGGACATCCGATAGATGAAATCTGGAGAGCCAGCGGATTCAGAAGCAGAAGCTCCGTATTCCGCATTCTCAACAAGCACGGAATCAAACTGAATA
Source organism: Segatella sinensis (assembly GCF_040095255.1). Taxonomy (NCBI): domain Bacteria; kingdom Pseudomonadati; phylum Bacteroidota; class Bacteroidia; order Bacteroidales; family Prevotellaceae; genus Segatella; species Segatella sinensis. Next base: position 2,615 of record NZ_JBBNGE010000050.1, read on the forward strand.
GAGGCAACCACTCCGGACCAATCAAGAAAAGAGACACAAAGTAAACAAGACATTGAAGATTAGAGCATGAAAAAGATATTATTCCTACACGGATTCTTCGCCACGGGCAGCTGTCCGATGGCGAGAGCCTTGAAAGAGGCGTTTGAGGGGACGGCGGTGGTGCTGACTCCCGATCTGCCATTGCACCCCAAGGAGGCACTGAAGGAGATTCGCTTCATCATCGACCGGGAACAGCCCGACTTGCTTCTGGGCAACAGCTGCGGCTCTTTCCTCGCCCAGATGCTGGCTCCGGTGGTGGGCATTCCTGCCCTGCTCGGCAATCCGTATTTCATGATGACGGAGTTTCTGAAGGAGCGCATCGGCGAGCATGAATACAAGGCTCCGAGAAGGGACGGTAATCAGCGGCTGGTGATTGACGAGGCGCTGATAGAGGAGTTTGCGGAACTGGAAGCCGTGCAGTTCGACCATTGCAACCCCTATTATAAGGATCGTGTGTGGGGACTTTTCGGTGAGCAGGACACCCTGGCTCACTTCTCCCCTCTCTTCCTGAAGCACTACAACCAAGCCTTCCATTTCCCTGGCGGTCATACGCCTACTGAGCAGGAGGTGAAGACCTGGTACGCTCCCCTTGCCCAGAAAATGCTGATGGAGTTTTCGGCAAAGGAAGAAAGATATTTCCAGCACTTTAAGGGCGGCAAATACAAATTCATCCATTCTGCCTTCGACTCCGAGACTCAGGAGCGCATGGTGGTTTATCAGGCTCTCTATGGAGACCAAGCCTATTGGGTTCGCCCAGAAAACATGTTCTTCGGGAAAGTTACGAGGGATGGCAGAACTTTTGATCGTTTCACAGAGATAGACATAAAATAAATGATAAAGATACGTTGCGTAGTAGAACACATTACCTACCAAAATCAAGAGAATGGATATTCCGTGATGAGGGTTAAGGTCAAGGATTATTCAGACCTTGTTACCTTGGTAGGCAACCTGCTGGATGTACCAGTGGGCGCTGTACTATTGTGTAATGGTGACTGGAAAGTCGATAAGCGATACGGACGTCAATTCGTATGCGAAACGTGGGAAGAAGTGATGCCTGCAACTGTATATGGCATAGAGAAATATTTAGGAAGCGGACTGGTGAAAGGCATTGGTCCGAAGTATGCTCATCTGATAGTTGAGAGGTTCGGTACTGATACCATCGAGGTAATTGAAGATGACATCGAACGACTATATGAAGTGGCTGGCATCGGTAAGAAGCGTGTTGAGAAAATCCGAGACAGTTGGGAGAAACAGAAGGACATCAAGAATGTAATGATTTTTCTTCAACAATACGGAGTAAGTACTGCTTATGCCGCCAAAATATATCGCCAGTACGGCAAGGAAAGCATCGACAACGTGAAAGAGAATCCTTATCGCCTTGCAGATGATATTTGGGGCATCGGATTCAAAACCGCTGATGGTATTGCCTCTAAGATGGGCTACGAGAAAAACGATTTGAGACGTTGCAAAAGTGGTATAGGTTACACTTTGAATGAACTTTCCAACGAAGGACATGTATATGCTATAGAAGAGCAGCTTATAGAAGCTGCCAAGAAACTGCTTGAAGCAGACGAAGAACCTATCAGACAAGCCATTTCAGAGATGATTGCTTCGGAAGATCTCATCCGTGAGAATGAAGCTATATATCTGCCTCCATTCTATCATTCAGAACGTGGAACGGCAAAGAAACTCTTGACCTTAATAAATAGTCAAGGAGCAAATAACCTCGGATTGAAGGCTGATATTAAAGCGATTGAAAAGGCCTCTGGTATAGAATATGACGAGGTTCAGATTGCTGCCATCCAACAAGCGATCCGCTCGAAAGTGATGGTACTGACTGGCGGTCCTGGTACAGGTAAGACCACAACTACGCAAGGTATTATTACTGCGTATAAAACGGCAGGAATGAGGATTTTGCTTGCAGCACCTACTGGCCGTGCGTCCAAGCGAATGAGCGAAGCTACCAATATGGAAGCCAAGACCATTCATAGACTATTGGAGTTTAATCCACAAGATGGTTACAAACGAAATGAGGAGAACCCACTGGAAGGTGATGCGCTGATTGTGGATGAGTGTTCTATGATTGACATCATATTGATGTATAATCTAATGAAGGCTATTCCCGAACACATGCGCTTAGTGCTTGTGGGTGATATTGACCAGTTGCCAAGTGTTGGAGCTGGCAATGTTTTGCGTGACATTATTGACTCCGAGAAGATTCCCGTAGTTCGACTAACCCGCATCTTCCGGCAAGCTCAATCCAGCAGAATCGTCATGAGTGCCCATGCCATCAACCAAGGGCATTATCCAGATACGAGCAACGGCAAGCAGACCGACTTCTTCTTCATCAAAAATGAAGACCCGGAACAAGTGGCTGAAGAAATAGTAAAACTTGTGAAGTATCGCTTGCCAAAGGCTTACAATCAGCCTTTAAGCAACATCCAGGTACTTACGCCGATGCAAAGAAGTGTGGTAGGTGCAGCCAACCTGAACATGATGCTACAGCAAGCACTCAATACAACTACATTGGGCATAAGCCGTGGTGGTACAACTTATAAGTTGGGCGACCGTGTGATGCAAATACGTAACAATTACGACAAGAATGTGTACAATGGTGACATCGGAACTGTAGAAAAAGTCAACATAGAAGACCGCACACTCTGTGTCAACTTTGATAACAATCTGGTGGAATATGAAGCAACGGAGCTTGATGAACTGACATTGGCCTATGCTTCTACCATTCATAAATCGCAAGGTTCAGAATATCCGATCGTGGTAATCCCAGTTTTGATGACTCATTTTGTGATGCTTCAGCGCAACCTCATCTATACAGGCATTACGAGAGCTAAAAAAATCTGTGTGCTTATCGGCCAGCCCAAAGCTCTCGCTTATGCAATACGTAATCTGACGGTAATCAACAGAAACACCAAATTGAAAGAACGACTGCGTGGAGAGATAGAAGCGAACAATGATTCTGGTCTCCACATCAGCAGCAGATACATACTTCCTGAGGAACAGCCAATGATGGCTGCGGAACCAGAGCCAAATCAAGACATTAGAAGTAATATTAAATGATCATATATATAGCAAGAAAGATGTATTTTTTCTGATATGGTAAAGGTGTTTAGTATAACAGATATAAAATAATCGGATAAAAATGAGAAAGGAATCAAGAGAAATGGATAGCCAATGGGCATTGGAAGTAATGCACAAGGCTCCGTATATAACTGTCAGTTTTATTGACGAAGACGGCAAGCCTTACGGTTTACCTCTTTCACTTGCATCAGATGATGATGTGAACTGGTATTTTCATGGTGCCCTGGAAGGCAAGAAACTGGAGGTAATCAAGGCTCATCCAGAGGTTTGCCTTTCAGCCGTAACCCGTTGTGCGCCTACGGTTGGTCCGAAGGACGGCAGTTTCACCCTGCAGTTCAAATCAGCCATTGCATTCGGCAAGGCAGAAATCGTGACCGAGGATGAAGAGAAGATTAATGGCCTTAGACTAATCTGTGAGCGTTTCCTTCCTCAACACATGGATGCTTTCGACCAGAGCATCGCCCGTTCCCTTTCACGCACGGCTGTAGTTCGCATCACACTTACTGAGCCACCAACCGGCAAGCGCAAGCAGTATGATAAGGAGGGCGTGGAAATGAAATATGGCAGAATGGAATAGACGAACTTTAAAACATATTGATTATGAGCAAGATAAAGTTAAACAATGGCGTAGAAATGCCACAACTGGGATATGGTGTTTATCAGGTGGAACCAGAAGAGTGTGAGCGTTGTGTGGTAGATGCTCTCAGCGTGGGCTATCGGATGATAGATACTGCACAGGCTTATCTCAACGAGGAAGCCGTGGGCAACGCATAGAAGAAAAGCGGTGTGAATCGTGATGAGATTTTCCTCGTTTCCAAGGTCTGGCATTCCAACTATGGCGAGGGACAGACCATGAAGAGCATCGACGAGAGTCTGCGCAAGCTGCAGACCGACCACATCGACCTGATGCTCCTCCACCAGCCTTTCTGCGACCGCTACGGTGCTTATCGCGACTTGGAAAAAGCTTACAAAGCAGGAAAGGTTCGTGCCATAGGAGTGAGCAATTTCTTCCCTGATCACCTTATAGACCTGGCTTCAAACATGGAGATTGCACCAATGGTGAACCAGATGGAGACGCATGTGTTCAACCAGCAGCATGAGACCCGAAAATTCATGGATGAGATTGGCACCAAGCTCATGGCATGGGCTCCGTTGGCAGAAGGTCAGAACGGCTTGTTCACCAACCCTACCCTCACCCAGATTGGCGAGAAATACGGCAAGACTGCCGCACAAGTAGCCTTGCGCTGGCTGTTGCAGAGCGATGTGATCATCATCCCGAAGACCGTTCATAAGGAACGAATGGAAGAAAATCTGAATCTCTTCGACTTCGAACTTGACGCTGAAGACATGCAGGCGATTGCCAAGCTCGACACCGCCCATAGTCTCTTCCTCGACCATCATAGCGGAGAAACAACCAAGCAGTTTATGGAGTGGAGAGCTGTGGTGAAACCTACAGAATAATTATGGTACAAGATACTTCTACATATTACGTTTGGATAGGTGGCTCATGTGATTATGGCCATAAAGAGCGAGCTGGTGGTGCTGCCGTTGTGATTGAGCATAACGGAAGCATCATTAGCTGTGATGTAATCAGCGACCTACACACCACAGAGTTCCGCATGATGCTAACCCTCATGGTGAAGGTTATGCAGGAAATCCCGGAAGGTTCCGACATTCTCTTCCTGACCAACGCTGCCTATATTCAGAACTTTGACAAGGCTCCAACATCAAAGTCGGCAAATCCGGACTTGATCATTCAATGCATCGAGGAAAAGAAAAGGCACAACTCAGTCGGAGTCAAGATTGTGCAATACCACAAAAGTCCACTGCTTATAGAGACCCATGACAGGGCTACGGAAGCAATGGCTAAGACAAGAAAGGAGTTTCATCTGAAAAACAAATGAAAAATATGGAATACAAAGATAAAGTAGTCATCGTGACCGGTGGCGCACAAGGCATTGGCAAATGTATTGCCGAAGAGTTCAGAAAGCAAGGAGCTCTGGTAGAAGTCATCGACAAGCAAGAAGGACAGAATCACTTTGTTGGCGACCTCTCGAACAGGTATGCTATTGAGGAGTTCACGAAACTTGTAATCGAAAAATACGGCAAGGTTGATTTCATCGTGAACAACGCTCTACCCCTGATGAAAGGCATTGACGAATGCTCATACGAGGAATTTGAGTATGCGCTCAAAGTGGGTGTAACTGCGCCATTCTACATGGTGAAACTCCTGAAGGATCATCTTGCAGAAGGAGCTTCCATCGTCAATATTTCATCTTCTCGCGACCGCATGAGTCAGCCTCAGACAGAAAGCTACACGGCTGCGAAGGGCGGTATTGCAGCACTCACACATGCCCTTGCCGTCAGTCTTGCAGGCAAGGCTCGTGTCAATTCCATCTCTCCAGGATGGATAGATACGGACTATAAAGTGTATGAGGGTCCCGATGCCTACCAGCAACCTGCAGGACGTGTCGGCAATCCTCTCGACATTGCCAACATGGTACTTTTCCTCTGTTCCGAAAAGGCAGGTTTCATCACAGGCGAGAACATCTGCATAGATGGTGGAATGACCCGACAGATGATTTACCATGGTGATTGCGGATGGAAACTGGAATAATACTCATATAGGAAATTGAGTAATAGTACACAAAACTATTGAGACCAATCCTTTTATCGGTCTCGTCTGAAATCGTTGCGTCCGTCTCCATGCCACCATGCGCCCAGGAAGGCGAGGATGGCACGGAGAACGAAGTAGATAACAATGATGTCAACAAATTCATTCATAAGCTTGATATTTAGCGAGTTATTCAATATATATTCACAACCGGAATGCCCAAACAGTTGGCTTTCTTGAAAGTGTAGTAGGTTCCACCCTTCTCTCTCCCATCATAGAAGGCAATGAGAAGGGACGCATTCTCAACCATGAACTCGTCTCGGTCAAGAAAACATCGGGTGTAATAGTATTCTGAAAGGATGATCACCTCATCTGCTGAACCCATCAATCCATCATAAACCATCCTATCGCCGGGCTTGAACCTATCAGCCTGACCTCTGAAAGGAATGGCTGCGGTAAGCGTCATTCCTGGGCAGGAAGATTTCAGAGACTGCACAATCTGGGCTGCCATCAAGTCAATACCGATGGCGAATCCCGAAATAAAATTACTGATGCCATGCTCATAAGCTTCGAGGATGGCTTTGGTCAATCGCTCTCTTATAACCTCCTGCTGTGAGAAGTTGTAAAAGCGATGACCAGTAAAGGCTGCCGAAACAGCCTTATCAAACTTTGTCATGTTATTTCTTTTCATTGCTGTACATATTTATATGATGTCTTGCCGAGGAAAATGCCGTTTGTTACGTGCGCCCCTACTTGTTCCAATTGTGCGGTGTAGGCACAGAATGAAGTGCCGGTAGTGACCACATCGTCCCAAATGCAGACTATCTTGTTTTTGAAGAAGTTAGCATCCACCTCAATATTATTCTTTTCCTTCAAGCGCTTTGCTCGCTCTTCCTTCTTGACCTTTGTGCCATGAACTGCGGTACGTTCGCCAACAACCTTGACATGGGAAAAGCCGTTGATTGCTCCTGAAAACTTGCAGACAAGTTCGGAGAAATTCTTGTTGCGTGCCTCGTTACGCTCCTGGCTGCTTGCAGGAACGCAAGAGAAAACCACGCTGCGAACCTTGCGACCAAACTTCTTGACAAGCATCTTTGCCACGCACTTCGCCACATCTGCATGGTTTCGACCATCCTTGAAATCATAGATAACTTGGCGGTCGAAGAAAGCATCCATACCGATGTTCTTGATACGTACCGGATAATAGCGTAAAAAGCTGCTCAACTCCTTATCCTCCTGTCCCTTGATGTAAACCTGTACCATGTTCATTGCTTTAAGTGTTGTTACTTGGCAGGTAGCAGCCATCAGCTACTACCCACCGAGAAAAATGTTTTCAATCGTAAAGTCTGTTGAGAAAAGACTGCAACTCTCTGTCGATGATTTCAGAAAGCTGACATGGTTGGAATGGCTTTCTCTGCTCCACTCTGACCTTGCCGAGTCCGAACTTGGTTGCGTCCAACTCCACACTTGCCATTTCATTGGCAGAAATGTAGCTGTACTCAGTCTCAGCCAGACCTACAACGATGCCAAAGAGCACAAAATCATCATTATCTCGCTGTCCTTCAAGAATGTACCAGCGAGCGTTGCCGATGAAAAACACTGCGATGCAAACTGCATCCTTCTTCTTGCTATCCTGGGAATAGAGCGGATAGTCCTGCATTGCCTTCTCCAATTCTGGAGTAATCAGGCGGTTGTTGAAATCTTTTGCCATAGTCTCTAAATTTATTTTCTCCCTTTCGTTAAGTCCTTTCGGACTTGGGATCGGGAAGCTTTTTCTGCTTTTCAAAGTGCGTACAAGGCAATAAGGCAAGTCTGATGGGAAGAATACTCTTTTCAAGGAAAAGGAAGATTGTTACCGAATCACGACTTGCTATTTGCCAAATACGTGATAACTTTGCAGAAAAAGAATCCCGAAATCCCAAAGACGATACGGAATCAAAGCCTTCTGGTTTCAGTAAGAAGAAAAAGTATAACAGGGAATGACTGAAGGGACAAAAAAGCTGGGTGGGAATAGTCCAAGCAAGTATCAACAGTTTAAAAAGCCAGCGTGTTGTTCCTTTGTAAGTCGATAAAATCGGCCTGCGAAAGAACAGCACCCTGGCAAACTGTTCATGCTTACTGGACTATGGCGTGGGCGAAGATTATAAAGAAGAAAAGCCGAAAGATTTATTTAGGAAAGACAGAATGCTTATAAAGAGGAAGACCAGGATATAATAATAAGGTGGAAGGGAGGGAAAATGAAGGTTGATGCTGTGAGCCAGTGCCCTTCTCGACGAATGGACATGCAGTAGTGTCAAACTGATTAAGTGGGAATCGCTTGCGTCCCACCTACTCAGTTTGTAAGCTACCGGATGTCGTTTCGTGGGCGCCTTCCGACTGAGGGACTTTGCACTTACGTCATGCTCTGCTGACATAACTGCAAAGTCTATCAGGTGGAACTCCAGTAGCATTCTTCATGGTGCGGGGCGAAGCATTATCATCTTGTTTATAAAAATGCAAATCTATAAAGGCCTGCTACTCTTCATGGCATGAGGGCTTCAAGTTGTATATATGTGTACACGTACACACCTATCCATGTATATATGTATTCACGTCCACATGAATACATTTAAAAGAGGAAGACCAGGATATTATAATAAGGTGGAAGGGAGGGAAAATGAAGGAGGATGCTGTGAGCCAGTGCCCTTCTCGACGAATGGACATGCAGTAGTGTCAAACTGATTAAGTGGGAATCGCTTGCGTCCCACCTACTCAGTTTGTAAGCAACCGTATGTCGTTTCGTGGGCACCTTCTGACTGAGGGACTATGCACTTACGTCATGCTCTGCTGACATAACTGCAAAGTCTATCAGGTGGAACTCCAGTAGCATCCTTCATGGCGTGGGGCGAAGCATTATCATCTTGTTTATAAAAATGCAAATCTATAAAGGCCTGCTACTCATCATGGTATGAGGGCTTCAAGTTGTATTCATGTGTACACGTACACACCTATCCATGTATATATGTATTCACGTCCACATGAATACATTTTAGAAGGAGAAATGACAGAATGCCTATAAAAACGAAATGCATTATATTATAATAAGGTGGAAGGGAGGGAAAATGAAGGACGATGCTGTGAGCCAGTGCCCTTCTCGACGAATGGACATGCAGTAGTGTCAAACTGATTAAGTGGGAACCGCTTGCGTCCCACCTACTCAGTTTGTAAGCTACCGCATGTCGTTTCGTGGGCACCTTCCGACTGAGGGACTTTGCACTTACGTCACGCTCTGCTGACATAAATGCAAAGTCTATCAGGTGGAACTCCAGTAACGTCCTTCATGGTGTGGGGCGAAGCATTATCATCTTGTTTATAAAAATGCAAATCTATAAAGGCCTGCTACTCATCACGGTATGAGGGCTTCAAGTTGTATTCATGTGTATACGTACACACCTATCCATGTATATATGTATTCACGTCCACATGAATACATTTTAGAAGGAGAAATGACAGAATGCCTATAAAAACGAAATGCATTATATTATAATAAGGTGGAAGGGAGGGAAATGAAGATTGATGCTGTGAGCCAGTGCCCTCCTCGACGAATGGACATGCAGTAGTGTCAAACTGATTAAGTGGGAATCGCTTGCGTCCCACCTACTCAGTTTGTAAGCTACCGCATGTCGTTTCGTGGGCACCTTCCGACTGAGGGACTTTGCACTTACGTCATGCTCTGCTGACATAAATGCAAAGTCTATCAGGTGGAACTCCAGTAGCGTCCTTCATGGCGTGGGGCGAAGCATTATCAGGGAAAATCAGCCGATTATCACAATCAGAACTGCTCTTTTTGGTTAAAATCCGCATGGTTATACCATTTTTTTGCTGCTACGCAAAAAGATTTCGCACTATTTTTGTATCTTTGCACCCGTTAAAAGAATTTAGAAGTAAAATACAATAAAAAATCCTATACGGAAATGAATTTAAATATGCACATAACATCACAATCATTCGTTCAGAGCTATCGACGCTTTGAGCGGAATAGTTATGTACATACATCAAGTACATCAGATATAGCCGGTATAGGATTCCCATATCATTATTCGCATAGTTATTTCTATCGGGCATCGTAGCAGCGTGCCCCACAGAGAACAAAGATAATATTGAAGAGTTGGAGTTTCCTTGCCGGGAGAATCCAACTTTTTCTTTTTAGCCGTATGCTTGGCTTCAGCTCTGACATGGCGAGAAAAAGCTGGATGAAATCCAACCATTTTTTACGCTTAAAATGAAAGAACTATGCCAGCAAATAAGAATGCCTTAATAAGGTACAAAACTATAGACAACTGTTTAAGAAACAGATACAGAAGATGGACTCTCGATGATCTCGTGGAGGCATGTAGCGATGCGCTCTACGACATGGAGGGAATCACCAAAGGAGTATGCGCCAGAACTGTACAGATGGACATACAGATTATGAGATCTGACAAACTGGGCTACAATGCTCCTATCGAGGTTTATGATAGAATATACTACAGATACGCTGATCCAGACTACTCTATCACCGAAATGCCTTTATCCATAGAGGACTGTAAGCTGATAAAGAAGGCTATCATTCTTCTTGAAAACAAGAAGGATAAGAATAACGAAGACACCATCCAGGTGCTCAACAAGGTACAGGATAGACTCAAATCTATTCTGAACTTCGTGTAAAGAAAAAGGAGGAAAATTATGAGTGAACATCAACGAGCCATCGTCTTACAAGAAAGTTGAAAGGCTTCTTTTCAAGCAAAACTGCCTGAAGAGAAGCCTTTCTTATGTGGAGCTTCAAGTAGGATTTGAACCTACGACCTGCTCATTACAAGGGAGCTGCACTACCACTGTGCTATTGAAGCATTAGGGAGTTTGATGGGGATCGAACCCATGACCACCAGAGCCACAACCTGGCACTCTACCAACTGAGCTACAAACTCCATATAAACTCCAGATGGATTCGAACCACCACCTCCAGATCTGAAATCTGGTATGCTACCAATTACACCATGGAGTTGTTTTTTTAACTTGTCGCCCCAGAAGGAATCGAACCTTCGCTAACAGGACCAAAACCTGTTGTGCTACCATTATACCATAGGGCAAGTTGAGTTCGGGAGGTAGGACTCGAACCTACGAAGTCATCAGACAGCGGATTTACAGTCCGCCCTCGTTGCCACTGGAGCACTCCCGAATTTTAAAGTGGAGCCTCGTGGAGTCGAACCACGTTCTCAGGATTTTCAGTCCCGCGCATACACCAAGTCTGCCAATGCTCCTTACTGATGTTGCCCCAGATGGAATCGAACCACCACTTGCAGATCCAGAATCTGCCGCACTACCGTTATGCGATAGGGCAAGTTTGCGGAGGCTAAAGGATTCGAACCTTTGAGACGTTGCCGCCTGCCGATTTTCAAGACCGGTGCAATAGACAAACTCTGCCAAACCTCCAATATTGTGACTCGTGAGAGACTCGAACTCCCGACCCCGACGTTCGTAGCGTCGTGCTCTGATCCAACTGAGCTAACGAGCCAAAATGCGGAAGCAGAAGGATTTCGCTGAGAATCGCCTGACGCTCGGCATAATCCAAGCAAGCTTGGCTTCTGCGCTCGCTGAAGGCGATTTCGGACCTTCGGAACCTTTAGGTTCGGCACGTTAGCAGTGTGCTGGTTTAAGCCGCTCACCCATACTTCCTTGTTTTGACGATGCAAAGGTATAAAGGGAGAGTGAAGTCTTTTTTCGTAGCAAGAAAAAAGTTTCAAAAAAGTTGTTTTTTGAGTGATTTTTCTAGAAAAAATGAATCCGAACAGAAGAAAACGGGGTATTCTGTTCGGATTTTTATGTTTTAAACAAATTCTTACGCAGCCTTTACGTTGTTCACGTATCTTATCTTTAGTGTCCCGTTAAAATCGGGACAAGTTAAACATAAATCAAGTAACCCCGGAAAGATAAGACTATCAAATCCTTTGATATATATTCTCCGTAAGAAGTATTCTGTATATCTATCTATAATTCAAGGACGTAGTGTTAAGTAGTAACTTATTTCAAATCATGAAAATCATCCATTACTACATCAAGGTAAACGTCTGGTAATCCTTCATAATCTTTAGGCTTAGATAAAAAATCCGGAAGATTTAAAACTAAAGTTTTTTTCGGACGTTCTTTATCTTTACATTTCTTCAAGTACTTTCTTTTGCGTATGTACTCTATCAAATCGTCATAATCAAGACCCTTTTGAGATTCATCCCAAAGAAATTCAGTATATCCTTGGTCTGGAATATACAAACACTTTGTACATCCCAAAATATTGCTGATTTTTTTTATATAGTTTCTGTATTTTATCAAGATTTCAAGATAATCTGGGGTATCTTTATTCCAAATACAAGTCTCAAAACCATGCCATCTAAAGGGTGATTCTGTAAGATACAGATCAACATGATAGGGGTATACGTCAAAAGAAGTATCTTGTTTATTATCAATACTAACTTCATATAACCTCTTATATTCATCAGTAATGACTTTCATTATAATTGAAATATCATGTTGGGCATTTTCGTGATGCAATCTAAACATCTCTATGATATTGTAATCTTCATCTTCCTTTTTCATAATGATATTAGCAGAAAATCGCTTGCTTATATCTTTGGCAAAAGCTTTTGGCGAAGATATGTCCAATTTATGCTTGTATGCCAACGGAACTATGTCTATTCCCATAACATTATATTGTTTGATTATTAACTATTTTACTTCATTAGTGTCCTGTTAAAAGCAGGACCTGTTAAACATAAATCAAATAACCTCGGAAAGATGAGACTATCAAGTCCTTTGATATTATTGAAATCTGTCCTTTCGAAGAAATCTGCGAGTAGAATCTTATCCATGAACAAAATGTTTAGAATCTGAAGTACCTCATAAGTCGATCGCTTAATTCATTGTGCAAGATCATTGACAACTGCAAAAGTACAAATTAAAATCGTCGTCCCCTTTGAACCACTTGCAAAAGACTGAATTTCGATTAATTCAAAGAGTGATTAGTTCATTTTATCGAGACAGTAGTGATATCATATAAATAATATGTACCACATAGCACCCAGATATGAAGGTTCAACACCGAAGGGTTAAAGGTCAAAAGTCCTCTCTGTTTTCAATACCAAAGAGGACTTCGCTATGAAGTTTTACCACAATGCCACTTTTCCTGCAATACCTAAATCAACAGTTGCAGTTACTACACCAAGAGCCTTGAATACTCTTCTCATAGTAGGTATAGTTATGCTGTAACCTTTTTCTAATCGAGAGATTTGTGCTCTTTTCACACCTATACGCTCACCCAGTTGTTCTTGGGTCAAGTTCTGCTCTAAACGAGCTTTTTTAATGGCTTCTCCCAAACGGTAAGCATGTAAAGCTCCGTCTACATCACTTTCAAAAGCGTCACGTTTTGGAGTGCCAACTTTTCCAAAGTGCTTGTCAAGCACATCGTCCAATGGAGTAAGATTCATCTGTGCCATAATCATTTGTTTTTAAAATATTCTTTTCTAATAGCTTCTGCTTTCGCAATTTCTTTGTTTGGTGTCTTTTGAGTTTTCTTGATGATGCCATGTGTGGCAATTACCAATGTATCTTTGTCTTTGTCCCAAAAAGCAAACAAACGATAAGCAGTTTTGTTGTACAATGTACGAAATTCCCATATCTCCGAATTTTCCAACTTCTTGAAAAGTTCCTTGTTGCGTTCTCCACCTGCAACACGCTTGATGTTGTAGTAGATTTTATAGGATACCGCTTCGGGTAAACTTTCAATAAAGTTCTGTGCCTCGTCAGTCAAGACAAGTCGAAAAATATTTTGTGCCATACATATTCAATTTATTTGCAAAGATAAGCAAAATGTTTCATAATCAAGAAACAAATAGCGTTTAAATGAGTTATATATCCCATTTTTAACATTTCCATAGCAAGTAATTACGCATAGGAAACTTATATAATGGGTAAATTGGAATAAAGAAAATAATTCTAAAGTCTTAGAGTCGACATAAAAAGTTTAGCACAACAAAGTGCTGGATGCTCCTTCAAGCACATAAGGACATCTAAAACTACCACCACCAGAGCACGAAGTTCTGATGGTGGAAATCTTATTTTTCCCAATCAATAAACCAATGAATAGTTCACGTTGAAATAGAAATCTGAAACCCTCATGGTTGTAATCACCATGGATTTGTTCTGGTTGGTGAAGCAATACTGCAGGCTGGCTTCATCGGCTGAAACAAGCGTGTAATGCTTCTTCAGATAGTCAATGACAAGCCCACGGTTCACACTTCGCTCCGTATCAATGACAGAATAAAGAGAACCGTTAAGACGGGAGAAACTGTAAAGAACGCCTTCACTACCCTGCCCAGTCATAAAGGTCAACTGGATGTTGTCGCCGGAAGCCTCAGCTACCTGGCGGTAACGCTTCATGGATTGAGCCATATAACTCTTGACCTCATCCACATTTGCACCCATGATATGGTAAGGCTCTGTCCAAACGTCCAGTTTTGTTTCCGGACTATCGACCTCCTCCATCGGGTCATCATTGCCGCAAGAGGTGAATACTACTGGTGAAGCCATCATCATCAGAAGGATGGCGATTGAAAGATACTTTTTCATTTTCATGACTTTTCGTTTTTGATGTTATTTAATTTCATTGTATTCATATCCACATGTGGACATGTATCAACGTCTATATGTATATATGTATCAACGTACACGTGTATCTATGTATTCATGTGTACATGGCTACACGTCCACACATTCTACATGACTTCCCGGATGGTTTTAGTCCTGATTTTCTTGACCTTACCATACTTTGACTCATAAGCTTCAACGCCTTGTTTCATGACGTATTCCATAAAGGAGCGGATGGTGAAACCTTCCTTTCGGGCGATGGTCTGAACCTTGTCAACGAGTTCCTTTGAGCAGATAAAGGAGAAATGTCGCCAGGGTTCATCATTGGGCGAATCGCTCTCTGTCTGAGAGTTGGGAGCAGAAATCTGTTGCTCCTGAGGATTCCCAGGAGACCTGTCAAATCTGTCCTGCGGATGAATGGCAGCCTTTCCGAGAATGTTGCCAAGCAGAATGTCCATATTCTTCTTTGCCATAGTCTTTACTGATTACGTGAAATAATTTCTTCTGTCAATGCCTGATAGTCCTTCGCTCCGTTCGACTGAGGGTCGTACTCGAAGATGCTCTGACCACTGCCTGCCGATTCTGCCAGGGCGATGTTTTCACGGATGCGAGTCTGCATGGTGATAGTCTCGTAACGGGACTTCACAGCTTGCTCAACCACCTTGTTTAATTTGCGATGGTTGAATCTGGCGATGAAAACTCCTCCCAGTCTGAGGTTCGGCTTCACTCGCTGCAATGTAGAGACAAAGGAATCGAGCATTCTCATTCCTTTCAGAGGAAGAAGTTCGGGAGTCATCGGAACGATAATCTCATCAGCTGCAAGGAAAGCGTTTGTGGTGACGATTCCCAAAGATGGAGGACAGTCTATGAGAATGTAGTCATAGTTCTGCTTCACGGGTTCGAGCAGTCGGCTCAGCAGCTGTTCTCTTGCCAGGAGATTGGTCAAGGCAATCTCTGCGCTTGCCATTTCGAGGGAGGAAGGAACGAGGTCGAGGTTCTCCCTGACGTGCTTCACTGGCAGGGGTGCGCCTTCAACCAGAGAGTCAAAGATGCTTGCCTGCACCTCATCTTCATTCGGGATAAAATACAGGGTAAGATTTGCCTGACCGTCAAGGTCTATGAGCAGGACTTTCTTGCCCATACGTGCCATGCAAGCCCCGATGGAGGCTGTAGAGGTGGTCTTCGAAACGCCACCTTTATGATTGGCGAATGTAATGATTTTCAATGACATAATATAAAATCTTTTGTATATATGTATTAACGTATTCATGTGTACATGGCTCCACGTGTACGTGGCTACATGTATTAACGTGTACAAAGGTACGGGTATCTGGCGAGAGTTCCTTCACGCTTCCCCTAACAACCCAAAGTGTCAGGGGAAACGTCAGGATTTGAGGAGTCATTTATTCAAATGTGAAGGTGCGGATGTAGAAATAGGTGTCATCGTCCTCATACTCATATTCATTGATGAAGTCCATCATCTGTTCATCGGTTCGCTCTCCCTGCTCAATACCGGTCTTGGAAGTCCATTCCCTGATGGCTTCTCCTATAGTGCCGTAAACATCATCGCAACAATCCTCGAATGGTTCGTCGGATGCGCTGACACAACATTCTTCGGGAAAGTAATCGCCTTCATCGTGGGTGTAATAGACCTCACAGCCACACTCGCAGCATCGGTAGGAAATGCTCAGTTCATCATCCAGGAGTCGGTTTATCTCAAAGAAGAGGTCATTGCAAGCATCCCAGGCAGTTTCGGTCTCGAAGGAAAGCAGACTGGTGTCTTCATCCTCCTCATACTCTGCCCAGTAGATGTGACCACGCACGCTGATGTGCTTCTTCTGATAGTCGATTCCATAGTGCTTGGCGAGGTCATCCAGCCAGATATTCCTGCTGTTCACCTCCATGCGCTGAAGGGTGTTCCAAAGGTTGCTTACAGCCTTTTGGGTTCCTGTGACCTTATAGATTGTTGTTGCCTGATTTGCCATTGTCTTGTATATTTATTTGATTACCATTCTGTATAATAACTCTGGTCGTTGGATTCACATTCCTCTGCCCATTCCACTTCTGTGAAGTCGCTATGCAGACAGTCCTTGCTGCAATAGTAGGCTACTCCCATGTCTGCGCAATAACCCTCACGCATCAGCTTGCCGCATTCCGAGCATCGTCTGCAAGCCCTGTCGGTGTTCCACCAATTGTCCACGAAAGACTCTGCCACCACGTCCTCGCTTGTGTTTTCATCCCACTTGTCAAGATAGAATGAAGCAAACTGGTTCAACTCCTGCTCACTGAAGAGTTCCTTGTCTGTGCCGTTCACCGCCTGGGTAAGTCGGCTGAGAATTGATTTCATTGTTGTCATAATGCCATCTGATTTTATCTCCCTTTCGTAGATCAACTACTTCTGGGATGGTTAAAAATTATGTTGCATCCAGAAGGTGTTATGGCTATCCATACAAGGTTTTGTCTGCAAAATACTACCCGAAAGGTGTGGAGATTTTTCAGCAAAGCAGCGCCCTGACCTTGTAAAGATAAGACAGAACCGTTACCTTCGCAACAGAATTCTTACCGATTCCCAGAAGTCGATGAATGAAATCCTCCTATAACTGGCTATCCTTTCAGCAAGGAAAAGTATAAGCATAAAATAGAAAAACCTGTTGTATATCTGTTGGTTATTGACGGTTTTGCATCGTTTTAATAGGGTATTAAAATGAAGCAGAATGATTAAAATGACAAGAAGTATAAGCACAAAAAAAAGCGACCCGAAGGCCGCTCTTTTATCTGGAGAGAAGGATTTACTTATCCTTCTGGGTCTTGCCCTGCTGAGAATCAGGAGCATTCTCCTTCTCAACAGCTTCGTAGAACTTGGTGGCTACGAGAATCACTCGGTTGTGCTTGACTCCCTCGGCATCCTGCCATTCCTCTGGCTTGAAGTAGCCCTCTACAGTGAGGAGTGCTCCCTTGACCAGGCGGTCGAATGAAGAGGTATTCTCGTTCTTGCGCCAAGCCTCTACATTCATGAAGGCAGAAGTGCGAGAGTTTTCATCGCCATTCTTCTCATTGCGGCTGATGGCCAGTGAGAAGCGAGCTACGCTTGCGGTTGTAAACTGATGGATGCTTGCATCCTTACCTACGAAACCAGTTACTGCGAAAGAATTTTCCATCTTTTTCATAATTCAATATTTTTAGAAGTGAAACATTTATTTTTTACGATGCTATCAGAGTTGGCAAGGAAAACATAGGAAGCAAGGAATTATAGAATTATTTCACCCTTGGGCAGGAAAAGTTTTTTGAATGAGCAGCAGACGGAAAAGTTTTTGAAAAAATTCTGAGAATAAGGCACCTGGTACTTGCAGAAATGTGGCTTGCACTAACTTTGCAGCGGAAAAAGTAAGTGTGGATGCTTCGTCCAAAAATATGAATGAAAAGGATGAGTAGAAAATATCTGCAGTTGGTTGGGTAAAGGAAAGCAGCATCCTCCTCAATGTTTGTTCAAGCAAACTGGTTACGCAAGATGGTCTATAAGTTCAAGAGACTGGCAGGAAAACTCACACTTCATCATGAATATGGCTAAGTTAAGGAAAGAACAATCAGACCTACGACTGCCAAGGGTAAGCATCTGTCTGTAGATGGAAGCTAACCAGAGAAGCATGATGCCTGAGACAAGAGGCAAGCTCAACCAATATCTCTTGTCAACAAGCGAAACTGCAGAGAAGGACTACGAAATTTCAGTAAGGAGAAGAAGGCAAAGTCCTGAACCGGCTAAAGAGCAGCCAAGGCAAAGCTTACGGCGCATACAGCATACAGGTTTAAGTTTACCCATGTATATATACATGTTCTTTCAAACTCAAATAGTAAACCTCTACCGATTTTTAACCACTCAAACCAGGAAGTTTACAAGTTTAAGAAAACCATATATGTATATATGCCGAAATAAACTTGTTTATAACATATAGTCAAGGATTTTGGGAGAATCTATTTTTCCTTGCTGAAATGCAAGAATAGTTATACGAAATGGGGCAAGGTTGCATCATTCGTCTATCAATTCTAAAAATACTATAATTATTTATTTTTCTTGCCTAAACATTTGGATATTTGAAGAAAAGTTGCTATTTTTGCACAAAGTTATTCATATATAAATACTTCGATGCAAAAATGGCAACTTTTACGCCTTTATACAAGATTAGGATCTTCAACTTTGAAGATGTGATGCGTGAGATGAAATTGTCTCATGCAGGAACATCTACGGCCATATCCCGATGGCAATCTCAGAAGGTTCTGAAACCGATTAGGCGAAACATGTACGTCACTATTGATCCATCGACAGATGCTCCCATGTGTGACAAGTTCGAGTTGAGTTCCAAGATTTCAGAATCTTCATATGTTGGTTGGCACACAGCTCTTGAATTACATGGAGTTGCCCACCAACCTTTCTACAATGCCTATGTTGGCAGCAAAAGCCGTTTCAAAGATTTTGCTTTTGAAGGAATAGACTTTGTGTACTGTGCAACCCCTTTTGAACCAACTGCGGAAAATGGCGTTATAACTCCCAAGGGAAATCCTTATGTACGTGTAACTGATTTGGAACGAACAGTCATAGACTGCTGTGACCGTATAGAACGTGCTGGAGGCATTGAGGAATTGCTTCATTGCATGGAAGGAATATCACTGCTTGATGAGCCAAAACTCGAAAAGTATCTGGCATTGTACAATAAAGCATTCCTCTATCAAAAGGTAGGATTCATCCTGGAGCATAGCAAAGAGCATCATCACATAAGCGACCAATTCATAGAAATGTGCCGCTCTAAAGGTGCCTTGCATACCAAACGTCTAACCTCCACAGGCGATTCTGACACCTATTTATGTCGATGGAAGCTTTATGTACCAGAAGATTGTGTAATTGAAAAAACTATTGAAAATGAACTCATATAACAAGATATATTTAGAAAAAATAGCCAAAGAGAAGGGATTTGTCCGTGACAATCTCGAAAAGGTAATGCGTCTTTCAGAAATTTTACAATATTTCAACCAGAATGAATTTCTACACGATTCACTTGTATTAAAAGGCGGAACAGCTATCAATCTCACCGTTTTTCAGATGCCACGACTATCTGTTGACATCGACTTAGATTTTGCCAAGAATTGCAGTAGAGAAGAAATGATTAAAGCAAGACAAAGTATAAATAACGAGATTCTTGCTTATATGTCCAACGAGGGATATGTTCTAAAGCCTGGCTCTAAAAGTCCACATACACTGGACTCGTGGGTATTTGGATATATAAACGCAGGAGGAAATCCGGACAACATTAAGATAGAAATTAATTATAGTGACCGTTGCCACGTACTGCCAATGGAAGAACGTACAATCAGTATCGACTTTCTTGGAGACATAAGGGTTTGTGCCCTCGCACCGATGGAACTCTTTGCCAGCAAGCTCAACGCACTTATCAGTAGAGCTGCTGTACGAGACATTTATGACGTGTATGGTATGATACAGGCGAATCTATTTGAAACAATGGAAGAAAGAGCTCTTCTCCGTAAAATTCTCGTTTTCTACTTGGCTGTCGGTTCCAGTTGCAAAGCAGAGGAGGTTACACTTGATATCAAAAACATCAAGCACATAGAAAAACTTTCCTTCTCGCAAGTTCGTGCCCATCTACTCCCAGTATTAAGCAGAAAAGAAAAATTCGACTTTAACGCAGTAAAAGAACAAGTACTTAGTTTTCTTGGTTCTTTTCTATCTTTCACAGAAGGCGAAAGAAAGTTTATTGAACACTTCAATCAGAGAGAATATAGACCAGATATTCTATTTAATGAAAGTTCAATCGTTGAACGAATAACAAGTCACCCTATGGCTTTATGGAAATGCAGACCCAAAGAGATGAAGTGAGATCCATATCGATATTAAAATCGAAATTATTAAACAACGAGGTATGTTTAATACTATAGCTTCCTCCTGTTTGAACTATCCCATTTTTTAGGATAGTTGCCCTTTTGGGCTATTCTCTATAGCTATAAAAGAAAAAAACATGTCAGAATATATTGATTTTATCACTTATCAAGACGATGCAATAATCCAACGCCCCTTACGTTATTACAGAAGACGAGGACAACCGCATCCACAACCGAAGGGAGACCTTCATCAGGGAAACAGGCACCATTAAAACGGTACTCATCACGATGATCACCTCCTATGGACTTGCGCCGGGCGGCTATTCTGATGACATCCAATGCCAGCTGACGATGGCAGATTTATTCAGATAAAAGCCGACCTCTCAAAAATGGTAAAATACCACGTTTTAGCACGAAAATGCAGATTTTGAGTGTTTACAAAGGTTAAATATGTTAAATATTCAACCCCTAAAAATGGGGGTTTGTAAAGATAAGAGACATACAAAATGAATGAAATCAAGTGAAACCAAGTGAAAATACGAAAATCGTAAGTAGCTGATAATAAGCATTCTTTTCATTCAGAAAGAAAGCGGCTCACAAATAGCGCGTTAACTCTTAACCGATTGAGAATCAATGACATTCATTATTTGCATCGGAAAGTAACCCCCTGGACAGCTCTAAAACGAACATTTTTATAACTGCTTACAAGCCACCTACTTAGGTGGCTTTTTTCGTCTTAACACATTCCATTTGTAATTTGCTGAAACCAATATTTTGGTGTATTTTTGGCTCAAATTTCATTCGTGGCCCTCAATTCTGTGAGAAAATGGAAAGGAAAAAATCTATGTTTTGGTACCTTCTGAGACAAAATGAGACAGTTTCAATCCTTCGACCATTTCTCATGTTTGGCACCTCGTGAGAAATACTGAGAATATGTGAGACAGTCTGAGACAAAATCGACGACCTCATTAACCAAAAAGAGCATGTAAAAATGAGAATAATTAAGGTGTGTGGAGTCTGTGGAAAGGAGTTTGTTGCCAGCAAAATGACCAGTAAATACTGTTCTAGACGCTGTGAACGTGTCGCTTTCCGGAAAAGAGAATCCGAAAAGAACCTTAATTCCGCAACACTATAGTTTAACATTATTTATAAGTGCCTGAGCAACAAAAAGTTGCCCAGGATTTTGCCAT